>JAFURP010000040.1 GCA_017471785.1 Clostridia bacterium
GACGACGATGACGACGATGACGATGACGACGATTTCGACGACGACGACGCGCCTACGCCCAAAAGCGGGTCTAAAAAGCGCAAAAGAAGCGACGACGATTTCTAACCCGTTCGCATAAAGAAAACGCAAATAAAACCAAAAGACGAGCTTATAGGCTCGTCTTTTTTGTTAAACGGCATATATACGTCGCGTTTCTTCGTTGAAGTTGCGTTTTTCCTCGCTCGTTTACTACAAGTAAATCTCCCGTCGGAAAATCCGCGTTCGCCTTGACCTGCTCGTATCTATGCCGTTTTACGGGTTTGTTATTGCGGTTGTAATTTCCGTAACGGTATTACAAATCGTCCGCGTCTTGTACGGGAACCTCCCGTTTGTTTTTGGGTCTACCCGTATAACTGCCGTTGACGTCCGTTTTGGACGGGTCGGGAAATAAATCCAGAGCCTTTTGCGTAGGAGCAGGTATCGAGCGAGTCCTTTTTTTAGTCATTGTTGCCGCCGTGTTGGTAGCTGTGGTTTTCGTTGGAATTCTTGTTGCCGCAGTTCTTGCTACCGCAATTCTTGCTGCCGCAGTTCTTGTTTTGGTTGTTGTTTTGATTGTTTTGGTTGTTACGGTTTTTCATAAAATCAAATCTCCTTAAAATAAAATATTCAAAAGCGAGCGCCTTTTATCGGGGTTATTCTCTTACGCCCTCGAAAGGCAAATGCAAATCGACGTAGCCCTGCTCCGCCTTGCAAAGAGGACAAATTTTCCAAGCTTCGGTAGCGACGTGCATATGACCGCATTCGCTGCATATCCAAAGAATGGGCGATTCGCTCTTGTATAACGTTCCGTTTTGTACGCCCTCGCAAAGATACTTAAACACGATCTCGTGCTGTCTTTCGACTTCCGCGATCATAGTATAAAGCGCCGCGATATCTTCAAAGCCCTCTTTTTTGGCGATCGCCGCAAATTCGGGATAGATGTTTTCCGATTCGCTCCGCTCGTCCGCCGCGGCAAATTTTAAGCCCTCGGCAAGCGTACCTGCGTGAAAGGGGTATCCTGCGTCAAATTGTACGTTGTCGCGACTACCCGTTTTTTCGATCATCTTATTGAAAAATTGCGTAGCGTGCAACGTTTCGTTTTTCGCGATGGTGCGGATCGCGTCCGCAAGCGTTTTCATCTTTTCTTTCATTGCGAGCTTGGCGATCATTTGATAGCGCATACCCGCTTGACATTCGCCCGCAAAGCTACGGGCAAGGTTACGATAGGTTTCCGTTTGTTCAAATTGCATAGTTTAACTCCATTTTCAAAGGCGTCGCCTTTTCTTGAAAGGTAGTATGCGCGGAAAAATTTGCGCTATTCGACTTTCCTTTTGTCAACCTTTACCAAAAACGCTTGCCAAAACGCGCGCTTACGTGTAAAATATATAAGGTAATATAAAAACGGATAGGTGAAAAATGTTTAATATCGTACTCGTCGAGCCGGAAATTCCCCAAAACGCAGGCAATATCGCGCGCACCTGCGCCGCGACGGGCACGCGTTTGCATATGATCCGCCCCTTGGGCTTCGAGGTGTCGGACAAATACTTAAAACGCGCCGGCTTGGATTATTGGGACCTCGTGGAGGTGTGCTATTACGACAGCTTCGACGAATTGCAGGAAAAATATCCCGACGCGCGGTTTTTCTTCTTTACCACCAAAGCGCGTAAAAGGCACGTCGACGCGCGTTATCAAGACGGGGATTTCCTCGTGTTCGGCAAGGAAACGAAGGGCTTACCCGAGGAATTGCTGCTGCGCCGCGAAAAGGATTGCGTGCGTATACCTATGCGTAGCGAGGCGCGCTCGCTCAATTTAAGCAACTCGGCGGCGGTGGCGCTGTACGAGGCGCTTCGGCAAACGGATTTCGTCGGGCTTTCCTTCGAGGGAGAGCTGCACGAGCATAAATGGAGTGAAAATAAATAATTAAACGGTATAAAATCATAAAATACAGGCAATAACTTTCGTGTGAAAATACGGAGGTTATTTTTTTATGAAAAAGTTTTGCATAATTTTTCTTACGTCAATCATAATAAGTTTAACGGCGATCGGCTTTGGCGGTTGCTTTGACGGCGGCGCGGCTACGACCGATTATTTGCGTATCCATATCCGCGCCCATTCCAACGCCGAGGAGGCGCAGGCGGTCAAATATCTCGTGCGCGACGGCGTGGTCGATTTTTTGACCCCGCTCGTTGCGGAATGTGAAACGAAAGAGGGTGCGATAGAAAGCGTGGAGAACGCGCTTGCGGATATCGAACGGGTCGCGTCGGCGGTCTTGACGGAAAACGGCTACGCATACGGCGCGCGCGCCGAGGTCAAAACGGAGGAATTTCCCACTCGCGTATACGGAGAATACACGCTTCCTGCGGGGGAATACGCCGCGCTGATCGTAGAGCTCGGCGAAGGCAAGGGGGATAATTGGTGGTGCGTGGTGTATCCGCCCCTGTGCTTTACGGGCGCGTCGGGGGAAAACGTCGTATATAAAAGCAAGATCCTCGAAATTATCGAACGGTGGAAAGCGAGATAAGCTTCTTTCCGCCTACATACAGGAGGAAAGAGTATGAGAAGATCAATGAAAAAGGCGGCGCTGTTCGCGGCTTTTGCGTTAGGCGCGGCGTTACCGATCGCGGTGGCGAGCGGTTGCGGCAAAATGATGGAAAACGACGCGGCGACGACCGTAGAGGAAAGCGTGGGCGTCGCGGTGCTCAAGCAGGGCTCTAAGGGCGGCGAGGTAAAGGAAGTGCAACGCCGCTTAAAGCTTTGGGGATATTATAAGGGAAGCGTGGACGGCGTTTTCGGCGCGGGCACGAAAGCGGCGGTGATCGCGTTCCAAAAGAAGAACGGTTTGACGGCGGACGGCGTCGTCGGACAGGCGACGTATAAGGCGCTCGGTATGAACGATTCGTACAATTTACTCGTCGGCGGCGGCTCGCAAAGCGGCGGTAGCGGCGGCGTGAACGGATATTCCAGCTCGGACGTGTATTTGCTTGCGCGGACCATCTATGCGGAGGGACGCGGGGAGCCGTATACGGGACAGGTGGCGATCGGCGCGGTCGTTTTGAACCGCGTGCGCAGCTCCTCCTTCCCCAACACTATTTCGGGCGTAGTCTACCAAAAGAACGCGTTTACGGCGGTTACGGACGGGCAGATCAATTTAACGCCCAACGAAACGGCGATGAAGGCGGCGCGGGACGCCATCAACGGTTGGGACCCTACGGGCGGCGCGATCTATTATTACAACCCCGCCGTGGCGACGAGCGCTTGGATATTCGATAGGCAGACGGTGACGGTAATAGGTAAGCACGTCTTTGCCATTTGATCGCTTTTATGTAACGAAACGCGTATATACGTCGCATTTCGGCGTTGCGTTGCGGCAACTTTCGGTCGTTTACGCCAAGTAAACTCCCTCAAGTTATCCTCGCGCGCCTTGAAATGCTCGTATCTCCGCGTTTTAACGGTAACGGTCATTGTTTTTATGCAGCGAAACGCGTATATACGTCGCAATAATTCGTCGAACTTGCGTTTTCCCTTGCTCGTTTACGATAAGTAAACTCCCGTCGGGAAATCCGCGTTCTTCTCGTCTTGCTCGTATCTCCGCGTTTTAACGGTAATGAATAGAAGGAGAATATAATGAAAGAACAAAAAAAGAAAGAAATCGCAATCAACGTATCGTCGGGCGCGGAGAAGGTAGAAGCCGTGGAAAAGGAGCGGAAAGCTTCGCAAAGCGGTAAGACCGTTTCCAAAACGACGGTAAAAAAGACGGAAACGAAGCCGACTACGGACAAGATCGACGTCAAAAAAATGAACGCCGCGAGTACCAACGGAAAAGCGGAAAAGGAAAGCGAGGCGGCGAAGGCGCGCGTGGCGGCGGCTTTGAAGAAGAAAGAGGAAAAGGAAAAACGCAAAGCGGAGCGCAAGGCGCAGGCGGAAAAACGCGCCGCGGAGCGTAAAGCCAAAGCGGAAAAGAGAGCTGCCGAAAGAAAAGCAAAGGCGGAAAAGCTTGCCGCCGCGCGTAAGGAAAAAGCGGAAAAGCGCGAGGCGGAACGCGAAGCGAAGATCCGCGAGCGCGCACACGCAAAAGCCAATAGATCGCAGGCGAAAAGCCGTAAAAAGCAACAAAAAAAGCAAAACGGCGACGAACGCAAATCGCAGCGTAAAAGCTACGGCGGTTGGCTGGCGGCGGTCATCTCTCTCGGCGTGATCACCCTTGCGCTGTCGGCGATCGTCACCGTCGGCGCGATGGATATGAAGCGGACGAAGGACGGTACGATTTCGGGATATCGGGCTACCACGTACGAGTTGATCGGCGTGATGGAAAACGTGGATAACGACCTCGACAGGGTGCGCGTATCCGCTTCCCCCGCGCAACAAAGCCGTATTTTGACCGATCTTCTGGTGCAGGCGCGCGTTGCCGAGATCGACCTTGAAAAGCTGCCTATCGACGGTCAAGCGGACAAGAATTTGACCGCCTTTATCAACCGCGTTGCGGCGGAGAGCCAAAGAATGCTCGCTAAGCTCAGAAACGGCGAAAGCCTTTCGGAAAAGGACGCGGCGGTCTTGCAAAATTTGTACGAGATCAACCATTCCGTCCGTAGAGAGTTGGACGAATACGCCGCGAATATGACCAATCAGGATCTAATGTCCTTTATGAAAAACGGCGAGGGTGCGCTCGGCGAAGTGTTGGAGCGCGTGGAAAACGCCACCTTGCAGGAAAACCGTCCCGATATGGCGGAGGAGAGACGCGCGGTAGCGCCGCCTATGGGCGAGGAAGGCTCGGCAAAGATCGAGGCGTCCAAAGCGGAGGATCTTTGCGCGACCTATTTCTCCGATTATAATATCAACGAATTCCAATGCATCGGGGAAACGGTAGGCCGCGGTTACACCGCCTATAACGTGCAGGGCTACGATAACGAGGGTACTTTGCTCTTTGCCGAGATCGATTGCAGGACGGGCGCGCTTCTTCGCTTCGACTATTATAAGGAATGTAACGAAAATACCTTTGATATGGATAATTCCAAGCGGATCGCGGAAGCGTTCTTGGAAAAGCTCGGCTATGAAGATATGACCGCCGTACGCGTGCGCGAAAACGGTACGGACGCCGACTTCACCTTCGTATACGAAACGGACGGCGTGGTGTTCTATCCCGACGCCGTAAGAGTAAAAATTTGCCGTTCGCGCGGCGTGGTAACGGGCTTTGACGCGGGCAGCTTCTTAATGCATCACACCGACCGCGAAGCACCCGAAGCGACGCTTACGCTTGCCGACGCGCGCGGAAGATTGCACGAGGGCTTGGAGGTGGAAGCCGCAAGACTTGCCATCGTGGCTACCCCCAAAGGCGAGCGCGCCGCGTACGAATTCCTTTGCAGCTACGGCGAGGAGGAGTACGTGATCTATTTGAACGCAAGCAGCGGCGAGGAGATCGCGATCGTCAATTTGAAAAATCTGCGATAATATTGCCAAAGCTTGGTAAAAAACCGCTCCTTTTTATGCAAAAAAAGGAGCGGTTTTGCTTTTTTCGTAAATTTTTTTCGAAAAACCCCTTGACGGATGATAAAGAGTATGTTATAATATAATCAGTACTCAATCTCAATAAAGGAGGTAAGGCGTATGCAAGAAAGACAAACGAAGCAAAAGCAGATCATATACGACGCGTTGCAGCGGCTCAATCATCCGACGGCGACGGAGGTATACGCGTGGGTACACGATATGCACCCGACGGTGTCGCGGGCGACGGTATTTCGCGTGTTAGGGGGATTTGCGGCGAGCGGACAGGCGCTGGAGCTGCGGTTTGCGGGGAACGAAGTGCGGTACGATTACAACACGCACGCGCACTATCACGCGCGGTGCGTAGGCTGCGGAAAGGTAGCGGACGTGGAAGCGCCTTTTATCGGGGACGCGCAGGCTTTGAAAGCGCAGGCGTGCGACGATTTTACGATCGACGGCTGCGTGGTGGAATTTTTCGGTAGATGCAGGGATTGTCAAGTAAGCGAAAGGGTATAAAAAAGGTCAAGCAAAAGGCTTGACTTTTTTTACGAGGAAAAAAATGTGCAAATTACGGAAGTAGGAATAAAAATCGTTGACATTTAGCAAGAAAACGGTTATAATAGTAGCACGATGCAGGTGTCGCCTAGCGGTATGGCGGCAGCTTCCCAAGCTGCTTCCGGCGAGTTCGACTCTCGTCACCTGCTCCAAAAATCGACAAACTTCGCAAGGGGTTTGTCGATTTTACCTATCTATGCAAATTGCTTATATCACGCAAAAAAGATGGCAATGGTCTATTGACAAACAAAAAATATATGCTATAATACGCTCACGTTTGCAAGCGAAACAAATAAAAAAGTGGGGGTATTATTGGATTACTAAACGAAATAGCGGAAAGGCTATTAAGAAACTTTTTATCACTAAAAGAAGACGATTGGATAGAGTGAATAGCGAAACCAAACGATTGGTAGGACGATTGCGATAAATTTAACGGTTGTTATTTTATCGTAAAACAAATGCCGAAATATCCACAACATCCAAATGTATGTGTAGGCTTAATAAAATTGCAAAGCCAATACCGTATATTACGGCGCAGGCAACTTGTGATATCCGTAAATTTACGGAATATGTTTTTAGCGATAAGTACGATGACGGCAAAAAGGAATTGTTCGAAAGTTGGGGATATACGATAGAAGATAGTGAATATTTACAACAGCTTTATATTTCACAAGCAATACAAAAATATTGCAATGGGGAATACATTTATAAAGGAGTGGAATATTACGTTCGTATAGAAATAGTGATTGAGTTGCCTGTTAATAATGGGGGAGTACAACGAATAAAAACGGGGTGGAGCTTATTGTCCAAAGGCGAAATAAAGATGGCGACGCCCTTTTCAGGATTTGCAAATTGATACAAGGAGAAAAAATATGAAAGAAAATATTTTAGTTGATTGGACAGACGATATTATTTTATTAAATGACAATTATGCTGATAAAGGTTTATATGCAGGGTATATTGGTGTTGTTGTAGAAAACTTAATAGAGAAAATGGGCATAGTTTTGGCGGATTTTTTCAATCCCGTTACGGGCGAAGATATAGCAATATTGGTGGAAATTAA
>JAFURP010000041.1 GCA_017471785.1 Clostridia bacterium
ACAATAGCGGTGATGATGGCAAAGAGGTCCCACCTGTTCCCATTCCGAACACAGAAGTTAAGCTCTTTTACGCCGAAAGTACTTGCAGGTTACTGCCGGGAGGATAGGTAATTGCCGCTTTCAACCAAAAAACCGAGGTTTAACTACCTCGGTTTTTTTCATAAAAAGGGAAATTATCCACATACTGAGTGGGAAATGACGACGGAAATACAAACAAAAACGGAAAAATACGGCGTAGCGCGGTATTTTCTTTTAACGGCGGTATTGTCCTTTTTCGGTTGGGCGTTTGAAACGGTTTGGTTGAAAATCGCAACGGGCAAATTTGTCGAACGCGGTTTTTTAAGTTTACCCTTTTGTCCGATATACGGGTGCTCGTTGCTCTTGGTATACGCGCTCGTCGGTACGCCCAAGCAAGGGGGAATACTCCTTAGAAGCGTTACGCAAAGACGCGCGCGGTTTTGGTTATATTTACTGTTTGCCTTTATCGTGCCGAGCGTAATGGAGCTTTTGGTTGGCGTGTTTTTTAAGCAAGCAATGCATATCCGACTTTGGGATTATTCGAACAAAGCGTTGAATATCGGCGGCTTCGTGTGTTTAAGAAACTCTATTATATGGTCGGGACTAATCTTTTTGTTTATGAACTACCTTTTCTCGCCTATCCAGCGTGCCGTGGGGCGGTTGCCCATCAGGCTTGCAAGACCTTGCGCGTTGGTATTGTTTGCGCTGCTTTTAGCCGATTTTTCTTTGCAGATCGCCTTAACTATATATTAATAAGGCTCTATCACAAACCCTGGTTGATTTTTGACGGCAAAGCCCTGCGAAATACTCGCGTTTTGCTCGTGAAAACACAAAATATAAATATTTTGCTGATCAACCATTTTTTGTGACTCGCCATAAATAAAAAAAGCCCGTGTATCGAGACGCGGGCTTGAAAATTGTAATTTACATCACGACGATATCGAGCGCCTTAAAGCTGTCTTTCAAGCCCTCGGGGACCGCCTCGTCCGTAATAAGTACGTTGATATCCTCGGCGCGCGCGAAGGTGTAGGGCTTGATCTTGCCGATCTTGGAGCTGTCGAGCATCATATAGGTAAATTTCGCTTTTTTGCAAATGACCTTGAATAAATCCGCCTCCATTTGCGAGCCGCACGAGAAGCCGTTTTCGGGGGTGAACGCCGCGGCGGAGATGATCGCAAGCTCGAAATTGGTGTCCGCGAAATAGATGGACGAGAAAGAGGACGCCGTCGAAAGATTATCCTTGATGAGCGGTCCGCCTAAAAGATTGACGAGCACGTTCTTTTTCTTGCAAAGCTCGGTGGCTACCGCCAAACCGTTGGTAAAAACGTTGCAGGGGATATCGGGCATTTCCTTGGCGAGATAGAGCGCCGTCGTGCCCGCGTCGATAAAGATGGAAGCGCCCTCGTCGATAAGTCCCGCCGCCTTTTGCGCGATCTCGATCTTTTCGTCCGTGTGCATCGTCGTCTTTTTCACGTACGGCTCTCCCGAGGTCTTTTGTACGTCCTTGACGGACATAGCGCCGCCGCGCACGCGAATAATACGCCCCTGTTCCTCGAGTAAGAATAGATCCCTGCGCAAGGTCATCAACGACACTTTGGGAAAGTATTCCCCAAGCTGCCGCAACGAAAGCTTTCCGCGCTTATCCAAAAGCTCCGCTATTTGAGAAATTCTTTCTCTTTTCATAATCCGTTTCCTCCTATATTTCCTTTCTATCATAATTTATCACAAATTCGACAAAAAAGCAAGCGAATACGCGTCAAAATGTTACTTTTTTTCGTTTTACTTATAATTTTCTTCAAAAGACGGGATTTTTTTTCAATTCCGTTTTGTAATTTTCACAAAAGCGCGTGACGGCAAAGGGGAAAAAACGGTTGCGTTTTCGCTTGCGGTATGCTATAATAGAGAAAGAAAAATTTGGGAGAGCGGAAAATGTACGATTTCATCACCGATTTGGACGAATATTTTTGCGAAAAATACGCAAACTA
This sequence comes from Clostridia bacterium, assembly GCA_017471785.1. Taxonomy (GTDB): domain Bacteria; phylum Bacillota; class Clostridia; order Christensenellales; family Borkfalkiaceae; genus Scatosoma. The sequence continues at coordinate 2,004 of JAFURP010000041.1, forward strand.
CGATAAGCTTTGCGTATTGGAGGGCTACCGTATGCCCAAAATGCAGACCTCGGAGGTACGTGCGGACGGTAGGACGTACGCGTACACCCTGCCCGCCAGCACTATGCGCCTTGCCGCGCAGGAGCAAAAGGCGGAGCTGTTGATCGCGCTCAAAAAGCAAATGTTTGATAAAACGGTATCCTTTTCTTTCCGCCCCATGGGCTTCTTTGCAAGGTGTAAAAACAGGTATTCCAAATACGGTTTTTTCCGAATTTTCCGTTTGACGATGGCAAAATACAATCATTCGTTAGAGGAGGTGGGCGCGGAGCTGGATATTATGCCCGAAATTTGGAGAGGGATATGCAAGGGTAAATACCTGCCCACGAAAAACTTGATTTTTTCCATGGCGCTTTCGGCGCATTTGTCCTTGGACGATACCAAAAACCTGCTCGCCGTTTGCGGTTACGAATTGGATTTTACGGTGGTCAAGGACGTCGTCGTCGCGTACCTGCTGGGCACTAAAGTATATAACGCTGGTATGATCGACGCGGCGCTTGCCGAATACAAAGTGGAAAATTTGTATCTCAAAAGAGAAAAAACGGAAGATAACGCATAAAAACGGTTGCTTTTTAAGACGAGCCGTGTTATAATTAAAAAAATTGCATAACCGAGCGGAAAAAGAGTACCCGATATGCGCCAGGACCAAAACAGAGAGCTACGTCGTAGGCTGAAAGCGTAGCGCGGCTTGGGGAACGGGGAAGGTGCGTTTTCGCGTAAACAGGCAAACTAATCCTTTGCGGTAGCCCCCGTTATCGGGCAAAACGAGGAAAAATCTCCTAAAAAAGGAATTTTTCGAAGTAAAGTGGAACAGCGTTTAACCGCGCCTTTATACTATGATAGTATAAGGGCGCGTTTTTTATCAAACGGAAGGCAGGCTTAGTATGTGGTTCAAAAATTTAAGAGAGGATATAAAAGCGGCGAAAGCCAACGACCCTGCGGCTCGGAACGGGTTCGAGATCTTGCTTACCTATTCGGGCGTGCACGCGTTGTCGTGGCATAGAGTAGCGTACTTTTTCCATAAGATCAAGCTCAAGCTGCTCGCGCGTATCATCAGTCAAACGGCGCGGTTTTTTACGGGCGTGGAGATCCACCCTGCGGCGAAGATCGAGGGGGGCGTGTTTATCGACCACGGCTCGGGCGTGGTCATCGGCGAAACGGCGGAGGTGCATAAGGGCACCGTCATCTATCAGGGCGTGACCTTGGGGGGTACGGGCAAGGAACGCGGCAAACGCCATCCGACCATTATGGAAAACGTCACGCTGTCGGCGGGCGCGAAGGTGTTGGGCGGCTTTACCGTCGGTAAGGGCGCCAAGATCGGCGCGGGCGCGGTGGTGTTAAAGGAAGTACCGCCGTACGCGACGGTGGTGGGCGTGCCCGGGCGTATCGTGCGTATTCGCGATCCCGAATCTCCCGAGCATAAAAACGCGGCGATCGCGATCGCCGCGCTCAACGCCGAAGCGAAAGCGGAGGCGGCGGCTTTACGGGAGGAAGCGGCGAAAGCGGCTGCGAAAGCGTATTTGGAAAACGAAGCGGAAAAAAAGAAACGGTAATCGGAGAAAGCATATGAAAATTTACAATTCATTGACCAAGAGAAAGGAAGAATTTATCCCTCTGAAAGAGGGAGAGGTAAAGATGTACGCCTGCGGTATCACGGTATCGGGCGAAGCGCATATCGGTCACGGGTATCAGGCGCTCATTTACGATATCATGCGTAAATACCTCAAAAAAGCGGGCTACAAAGTAACGTACGCGCGCAATTATACGGACGTGGACGATAAAATTATCGCCAAATCGCACGAAACGGGTATCCCTGCGGACGAATACGCGGCGCAAATGATAGAAAATATCAACGCCGTAATGACCAAATTCCGCGTGGACGATCCCGACGTATGGCTCAAAGCGACGGAAAATATCGACAATATTATCGGCTTCGTGCAAACGCTGATCGATAAAGGGCACGCGTATCCCACCAAAAACGGGGACGTGTATTTCGACGTAGCGAGCTTCCCCGGATACGGCAAGCTCTCCAACCGCAACGTAGAGGACGCGCTCGACGGCGTGCGCGTGGACAACGACGACGAAAAGAAAAACGCGTACGATTTCGCTCTTTGGAAAAGCGCCAAGGCGGGCGAGATATCTTGGGATTCCCCGTGGGGCAAGGGCAGACCGGGGTGGCATATCGAATGTTCGGCAATGAACCGCGCGGCGTTCGGGGACCAGATCGATATCCACGGCGGCGGCCGCGACCTCATTTTTCCCCACCACGAAAACGAGATCGCGCAAACGGAAGCGTTGACGGGCAAGCAATTCGTGCGCTATTGGACGCACAACGGCTTGATCAAGGTCAACGGACAAAAGATGAGCAAATCGCTGGGCAACAGCCTGCTATTAAACGAGCTTTTGGAAAAATATTCGGACGAGGCGATCAAATTCGCCCTGCTCCAAACCAACTACCGCAACGATATCAATATCACCGACGAGCTGTTCCCCGAAGCGGAGAAGCATTTGTACGAGTTCTACACCACGCTCGCGCTCGTGGATAAGGTGATGGATAAGCTGCGCGGTAAGGAGCTGACTTTCGATATCGACGTCGCGGCGGATATCGTCGAAAGGGTGGACGACGAGTTCAACGCTTGTATGAACGACGATTTCAACACCGCGCTCGCCCTGTCCAACCTGTTCGGCTATTTCAAGGAAATGAAGAAATTGCTCGCTTCGGGTAAATCGGACGACTTTTTCGCGGCGCTTGCCTACGCGATACAGCTTCGAAAGACCTACGGCTTGCTCGGCTTATTCAAAAAAAGCGCGCAAGAATACGTCGCTTGGTACGACGGGAAAAACGCTTCGGATATCCCCGACGAGGTGCAAAGGCTCGCCGAGGAGCGCTGGGCGGCAAGACAAAACCGCGATTGGGCAAAGAGCGACGAGCTTAGGGATAAGCTTGCTTCGCTCGGATATGCGGTCAAGGATAGCAAAACGGGCTACGAACTGCTGAAAAATTCTTGACAAAACTCGCGTAGGCGTATATAATGTAATGGATAAAAAAATAAAGACAGGTAAAAAGAGATGAAAACGTATACCGGACAAGCTTTACGAGAAATGTATTTGAACTTCTTCAAGGACCGCGGTCATAAGATCATTCCCTCCGCGTCCTTGATCCCCGAAAACGACCCTACCGTCTTGTTTACGACGGCGGGTATGCACCCCCTCGTGCCCTATTTGCTCGGGGAAAAACACCCTGCCGGCAAACGCCTTACCGACGTGCAAAAGTGCGTGCGTACAGGCGATATCGACGACGTGGGCGACGAACGCCATTGTACCTTCTTCGAAATGCTCGGCAATTGGTCGTTGGGCGACTATTTCAAGGAAGAGATGATCCCTTGGAGCTACGAATTTTTGACGGGCGAGGATTACCTCGGTATCCCCTCGGACAAGCTCGCCGTAACGGTGTTCGGCGGCGACGAAACGCTGCCGCGCGACGACGAGGCGGCGGCGCTTTGGGAAAAATCGGGTATCAAAAAGGAAAATATCTACTTTATGCCCCGTGAAAACAATTGGTGGGGACCTGCCGGCTTGACGGGTCCTTGCGGTACGGATACCGAAATGTTCGTCATTCGCAAGCCCAAGTGCTCTCCGAGCTGTAACCCCGATTGCAACTGCGGCGCCTTCCTCGAAATATGGAACGACGTATTTATGCGCTTCAACAAAAAGGCGGACGGGAGTTACGAGGAGCTTTCGCAAAAGAACGTGGATACGGGTATGGGCTTGGAGCGCGCGCTGTGCGTGCTGAACGGCAAATCGAGCGTGTACGAAACGGATATTTTTGCGGGCGCGATCAAGACCATCTCCGCGCTCACGGGCAAGGAATACGGCGAGAACGAGGAAACGACCAAAGCCTTCCGCGTGCTGTTGGATCACACGCGTACGGCGACCTTTATGCTCGGCGACGAAAAGGGTATCGTGCCCTCCAACACCGACCAAGGCTATATTTTGCGCCGTATCATAAGACGCGCGGTGCGCTTCGGGCGCAAGATCGAGCTTCCCGAGGGTAGCCTTGCCAAGATCTCCGAGGCGTTTATCGAAGAGTACAAATCGGTATATCCCGAATTGCAGATCAACCGCGACAAGATCGCGGAGGAATTGAATAAGGAAGAGGCGAAATTCAACAAGACCTTGCAGCAGGGCTTGAAAGAATTTGAAAAATGCTTGAACGGTATCGAACGCAAGAACGCGTTTATGAGCCAAAAGGACCCTGCGTACGTGCCCGAAAAAGCGATCGGCGGCAAGCAGGCGTTCCACCTCTACGACACCTACGGCTTCCCCGTGGAGATCACGGCGGAGATGGCGAAAGAGCGCGGCTTCGAGGTGGATATGGACGGCTATAAGGCGGCGTTTGAAGAACACCAAAACAAGAGCAAGGCAGGCAGCGAGCAAAAATTCGCCTGCGGTCTTGCCGACCATAAGGAAGCGACCACCAAATTGCACACGGCTACCCACCTTTTGCACGCGGCGCTCAAAAAGGTATGCTCGCCCGACGTCAATCAAAAGGGGTCGAACATCACCGAGGAAAGGCTGCGCTTCGACTTCAACCTGCCCCAGCCTATGACGGCGGAGCAGATCAAAGCGGTGGAGGATACGGTCAACGAGGTGATCGCGCAAAACCTGCCCGTGGAGATGAAAGAGATCACGCTGGAGGAAGCGAAGGCGGAGGGCTTTACGGGGCTTTTCGAAAGCAAGTACGGCGAACGGGTAAAGACGTACACCATCGGCGACTTCTCCAAGGAAATTTGCGGCGGACCGCACGTAGAATCGACGGGCGTTTTGGGCAAATTCAAGATCGTGAAGGAGCAAAGCTCGGGGAGCGGTATTCGCCGCATCAAAGCGATCTTAGAGTAAAAAACGACGTATATACGTCGCATTTCAGCGTTGCCTCTCGGTTACGTACTAACGGTACGCGCCCTCGCGGCGCCTTGAACTGCTCGCATCTCCGCCGTTTTACCAACCCTGTCATTGCGCTCAGCTTTAGCTATTTGGCGTTGCCACTCGGTTACGTACTAACGGTACGCGCCCTCGCGGCGCCTTGAAATGCTCGCATCTCCGCCGTTTTACCAACTTTGTCATTGCGCTCAGCTTTAGCTATTTGGCGTTGCCACTCGGTTACGTACTAACGGTACGCGCCCTCGTGGCGCCTTG
>JAFURP010000003.1 GCA_017471785.1 Clostridia bacterium
GAAATATGGGGAACGGATTTAGACGAAGAAACGAAAATTTAATAACGCTTGAAATTTTGTTTGCGCTTTATAAACTCTCCAAAGCGCACGATTTGGTGCATTTGGTCGCCGACGCGTTAGATGAGAAAACGGCTTGCTTCCAAAAGGCGAATCCATAGCCAAAGCCTTTTTACAAGAGCGTACCATGGCGGTTTATCGGTACGAGCAAAGCAATTATAAATTGGAAAAATTTGTGCGACTTATTAGAAGAAGAAAAAAATAGAGCAAATTAAAAGGAGCTGCAAGGTAGCGGAGAAGTAAAATATATGAGCGGATTGGTATCGATTATTATTCCTGTCTATAACGTAGAAAAATATTTACCTATATGTATTGAAAGTGTGGTCAATCAAACGTATAGAGCTTTGGAGCTTTTATTGATTGATGACGGCTCGACAGATAACAGCGGGAAAATATGTGATGAATATGCGGGAAAAGATTCTCGAATAAAGGTGTTGCATAAAGAAAACGGTGGGGTTTCTTTGGCGAGAAATATAGGTTTGGATAAGGCGAGTGGGGAATATATTGCTTTCATAGATTCAGACGATATAATCGAAGCCGATATGATTGAAAGGCTCATTTATGAAATGGATGATGACACCGATATTGTGGAATGTGAATTCTACGAATTTTATGAATATGATAAAAAGGGGAGGATCAATAAATACACCAACGCTTATTATGGTGAAATTTGCGATAAAACGCAAGCCTTGATCGGTTTCTTTGATGGGACGATTAAATGGTCGATATGGAATAAATTATATAAAGCGAAATTATTAAAAAATATTCGTTTTGATACGAATTTGAGGGTGGGAGAGGACGCTCTATTTGTGATCAATTGTTGCGATAAGGCAAATAAAATAAAAGAAATACCATATTGTGGTTACGGATATTTACAGCGTGTAGATTCAGTAACGAATGAAACGCTGAATGAAAAAAAGTGGAAAATATTTGAATTCATCGATAAAATCAAAAAGGAATATACGAGCAAAGAAGTACTACCGTATATTATTTTATGTGAATATAATTACTGTAAAGCCTATATAAGAAATATATTAAAAGATGGTATATACAAAGAAAAGTTAAAAGAATTGCGGCGAAAAATTTTGGCGAATAAAAAGACTTTATACGCTTCCGAACTGCTTACACGATTTAATAAGTATTTTATAATAGCTTTACGTTTTACTCCACATCTCTTGTATTTGTGTATATGGTTATATATAAAAGTACGTAAACGTAGAGCAAAATAACGATAGGTAGCATAGGATAACTATTTGTGAAGAAATCGTGTTTAAGGCGAAAAGAAAAGTCGAGGGCGTTTTTGAGGATCATGTGTGATAAGAAATAACGAAATCAATTAACGATCGCCTTAATAGTGCGAGAAATTCCAACGGACGATTTGAAAAGGGGATAAGAAAGTATCGTAAAATAAGTTTTGTTCGGCAATTAGAGAGAGTTACACGCAAAATTTTACGATGACGTAAAGGAATAAAATGGATAATAAAGAAGCAAAAATTTTATTTGCGTTACTTCGGAACGGGGTTTTTGGAGAAGAGCTTTTTGCGGAGGTAAAGGCGAGTGTTAAGCCTGAAGTTTTGCCGGCGCTTTATAAACTCTCCAAGGCGCACGATTTGGCGCATTTGGTCGCTGATGCATTAGATAAAAACGGCTTGCTTTCAAAAGGCGAATCCATAGCTAAAGCCTTTTTACAAGAGCGTACTATGGCGGTTTATCGGTACGAGCAAAGCAATTATGAATTGGAAGAAGTTTGCCGGATATTAGAGGAGGAGAAAATAGAGCATATTCCCTTGAAAGGGTCGGTTTTACGAAAATATTATCCCGAGCCTTGGATGCGTACAAGCTGTGATATAGATATTCTCGTTCGGCAAGAGCAAGTAAAAAATATCGTTGATATTCTAACGGAAAAGTATGGGTATACATATGCGATTCATACGCAACACGATTATTCTTTATATTCAGTAGGCGGCGTGCATATTGAACTACATTTCATTTTGATATTTCACGATACGGCGGGGGACGATTTTACAAGACGGGTTTGGGAAAAAGCGACGAATGAAACGGGGTGTTTGTATAAGAAGAAACTTCCTGACGATTTGTTTTTTACGTATCACATAGCACATATGGCGCAGCACATTTTAGAAGGTGGTGGTTGTGGGATCAAGCCATTCATAGATATCCAAATTATGAACAAAAAAATGGGGATATCTATAGATCAAGTACAAATTGCTCTTGAAGAATGCGGACTGACAACATTTGCGAAAAAAGTGGTGGAGTTGTCGAATAATTGGTTTGTTAACGTGGAGGAAGGAAACGAATTAAAAGAATTAGAGGCATACGTTCTATGCGGTGGAGTTTACGGAACATTAGACAATAAAATTATAGTCGGATCATCTACTAAAAAAGGGAAATTTCATTATATATTAAAACGTTTATTTTTACCATATAGGAGATTATGTTTATTGTACCCTTCCTTAAAGAAATGCCCCATATTATTTCCATTTTACCAAGTTCGTAGATGGTTTCGTTTGCTGAGAAAGAATGGAGTAAAGGTTAGCGGTGCGGTGCGTGAATTAAAAAGCGTTTCCCAAGTAGATAGTGATACAAAAGAAAGAATGGGCAAAATGTTGCAGGAATTAGGTTTGAAATGAAATTGGAATTACAAGCCGTTTATACGGGGCAGGTATAGACGGCTTGTATAATTTGTTAATTTATGTCGCGCGCGAACTGGAGGCGTATATCGTCGGCGCGGGCGTCTACGGTTCGTTGGAAAATAAGGTGGTCGTTAATCAAGTACGGAAAAAAGGTAAGCTGCGCTATTTGCTCAGCCGCATCTTCTTGCCGTATAAGAAAATGAAAAGGTTGTATCCGAGATTGGAAAAAGCGCCTATCCTATTGCCCTTTTATCATATCAAAAGATGGTGCTTGTTCCTCTTCAAAAAGGATAAAAAACGCGCCGTCGCGGAGCTAAAATATAATAATTCCGTGTCCGACGAAAAAAAAGCGCGCATTTCCGCGCTGTGTCGGAATTTGGGATTAAAATAATCAACAGCCCCTTTTACAAGGGGCCGTTTTTTATACAATTAAAATTTTTTTCAAAAAAGTTAGCAAAAGCTAACAAAAACGGTTGACAAAAAAAGATTGGTACTGTATAATGTGTTATGTTAGCGGCGGCTAACAAAGAAAAACGTAGCCGCGCGGCTACGGATTCGTTCACAATACATACCTATTCTTTGCAGGAGAGGGGGTCGACGAATGGGTCGGCTTCCTTTCCGCAAAATATGTAAAAATTTTTATTTTTTTGTAAAAAGTGGGTTAAAATATTTGACAAAGGAATAACAGTAGTATATAATTGTATGGAAATTAGCAATGGCTAACAGCGAGGAAGCGTAGAGGATATTATGGATTTAAGTGTTGCGGAAATCGGGAAAGAATATATCATTCAGCGCATTGAAACGGATGACGAGGAATTGAATGCGTTCTTGTTTTCGCTCGGCTGTTACAGCGGGGAAGCGATCACGGTGGTCTCTTTTCGTGCGGGCGGCTACGCCGTTGCCATCAAAGACGCAAGATATAATATAGATAAGGATTTGGCGCAAGCCATTATCGTAGAAGAAAAATAATCGTCGATTATTTTTTTTGTAAGCGTGTTAGCATAAACTAACCCTTTATTTTTTTCTTACTTGTTAGCAGTCGGTAACATCAATAATATATAATTGGAGGTACATAAACAATGAGAATTGCTTTAACGGGCAATCCCAACAGCGGTAAGACGACGATGTATAATGCGTTGACCGGACGGAACGAGAAGGTCGGCAATTGGGCGGGCGTTACCGTGGAAAGGAAGGAGCACAAGATCAAGAAGAGCTTTTACGGCGGTGAAGAAGAATTGATCGCGGTCGATCTTCCGGGGGCGTATTCAATGTCGCCTTTCACTTCGGAGGAGAGCATTACGAGCGCGTACGTGAAGAACGAAAATCCCGACGCGATCATCAATATCGTGGACGCGACCAACCTGAGCCGTAACCTGTTCTTCACCACGCAGCTTTTGGAGCTGGGCGTTCCCGTCGTCGTGGCGTTGAACAAGGCGGACGTGAACAAGAAGAAGGAAACGGTGATCGACGTTGCCGCGCTTTCCGAAAAATTGGGCTGTCCCGTCGTGGAAACGGTTTCGACCTCCGCCGACGGGCTGAAAGCGGCGGTGGAAGCGGCGGTCGCTTTGGACGGAAAGGGGCAGGTTGCGCCCTTCGTGCAAGGGGATATCGATCTCACGGATAAAGCCGTGGTGGAGGAAGCGGACAGGAAGCGTTTCGCGTTCGTCAAGGAGATCGTGGCGGCGGTAGAGACCCGTAAGGTGTTGACGAAGGAAAAGACTTGGCAGGATAAGGTGGACGCGGTGCTTACCAATAAATGGTTGGGGCTTCCCATTTTTGCCGTTATTATGTTCCTCGTGTTCGGTATTTCGCAGGCGTGGCTCGGTCCTTGGATCGCGGATACGTTTTGCGGTTGGTTGGAAGCGGGGCAAGGCCTCGTGGCGGACGCGCTTGCCAACGACGCGGGCGAGCTGGGCATTTGGGCTTCCATCCTCGTAGACGGCGTGATCGGCGGCGTGATAGCCGTTATCGGCTTCCTGCCGCTCGTTATGGTCATGTATTTCCTCATTGCATTGCTCGAGGACTGCGGTTATATGTCTCGTGCTTCGGTTGTGCTCGATCCTATCTTCAAGAAGGTGGGCTTGTCGGGTAAATCCATTATCCCGTTCGTTATCGGTACCGGTTGTGCGATCCCCGGGGTTATGGCTTGCCGTACCATCCGTAACGAAAGAGAGCGTAGAACGACGGCTATGTTGACCCCGTTCATGCCTTGCGGCGCGAAGCTGCCCGTTATCGCGTTGTTTGCGGGCGCGTTCTTCGGCGATTCCGCTTGGGTGGGTACGATCATGTACTTCGTAGGTATTGCGCTCATCCTCGGCTGCGCGCTCCTCGTAAATCTTCTTACGGGACACAAGAACAGAAAATCCTTCTTCATCATCGAGCTTCCCGAATACAAAGTACCCAACTTCTGGGTGGCTTGTAAATCGATGCTTGCTCGCGGTTGGGCGTATATCGTAAAGGCCGGTACGATCATCCTCGTATGTAACTTCGCGGTACACGTAATGCAAACGTTCAACTGGTCGTTTGAAGTCGTAGAGGCGAGCGAATCTATTTTGCACGACGTTGCAACGCCTTTCGCGTATATCATCGCACCCATTATCGGCGTTTGCGCTTGGCAGCTTGCGGCGGCGTCCGTTACGGGCTTCATCGCAAAGGAAAACGTAGTCGGTACGTTGGCGGTGTGCTTCGGTATCACCAACCTCATCAACACCGAGGACCTCGTTATTATGGAGGGCGTAGCCGGCGGTTCGGTCGCGGCGGTATTTGGTATCACCAAGGTTGCGGCGCTTGCGTTCTTGATGTTCAACCTCTTCACGCCTCCTTGCTTCGCGGCGATCGGCGCAATGAACTCCGAGATCAAGAGCAGAAAGTGGCTTTGGGCAGGTATCGGGCTGCAATTTGCGGTAGGTTACGTAGTTGGCTTCCTCACCTTCTTCTTCGGAACGTTGTTCACGGGCGCTAACTTCGGCGCGGCTTGGATGCCTATCTTGGGCTGGGCGATCACCCTTGCGATCGCAGGGCTTCTCGTTTGGCTCATCATTAGAAAGAATAAACAGCTTAAAGCGGAATACGAGCTTAAAGCGTAAGGAACAGGTGGCGTTATGGGAGCAGGTGAAATCATTGCCATCGCGGCGATCGCGCTGGTCATCGGCGGCGCAGTATTTTACATAATCAAAGCGAAAAAAAGCGGTAGAAAATGTATCGGTTGTCCCGAAGGTTGCTCTTGCGGTGCCAAAAAGGGCAAGGAGCAGTCGAAGGACGGCGAAAGCGAATGTTGCTGCTGCCATAAGGATAATTAAAAAACGGGGAAAGAGGTGCAAATCCGTTTGCGCCTCTTTTTTTGACCCAAAAAAGCAAAAGCGCCGAAAAATCTCGTAAAAAACGGCGTTTTTTCTTTACAAATACGAAAAAAACGGATATAATTAAAAAGGCTATGTCCCAACCCTCGGTTGATTTCCGCCTATAAAATACGGCGCAAGACGCGCGGTTTCGTACGGTATCGAGTACGCGCCCTTGCATTTTACTCGTCTTGCTTGTATTTTATAACGGCATATTCTCAACCGTTTGGTTGCGTCATCGCCTAAAAAAGCGAAAACGAGGGAAGAGATGAAATACCACGAATCCGAAGAAATGTATTTGGAAACGATACTTTTGTTGAAAAAGGAAAACGCGTGCGTGCGTTCGATCGACGTAGCCACGGAGCTGGAGTATTCCCGTCCCAGCGTGTCGAGGGCGGTCAGCCTGTTGCAAAAGAGCGGATATATTACCGTGGATAAGAGCGGCGAGATCCATTTTACCGACGTTGGCAGGAAGAAGGCGACGGAGATATACGAGCGGCATCAGATCATTACCGACGTGCTCGTGCAGTTGGGCGCGGACAAGACGGTGGCGGAGGAAAACGCCTGCCGTATCGAACACGTTATTTCCGACGAATTGATGGAGGTTTTGAAGAAGCATTTGAAAACGGCAAAGTAAAAAAACGAACGCCCACCGTGCGGTGGGCGTTTTTTTTCGGTTTGGGATTTATACGGGCTTGCCGCGCTTGGGCTATCGCCTACGCTCGCAACGACGGAGCGTTACGGCTGTTGGGGGCGGAGGTGGAGTGCCTTGATCAGTTGCGTAACGTATTGGACGGGGATAAGCTCGATCTTGTCCTCGTATTTTTTGCACGCTTTCATATTTTTAGCGGGGAGGATCACGCGCTTGAAGCCCGTTTTGATGCACTCGTTCACCCGTTTGTCCGCGTAGTTGACGGGGCGGAGCTCGCCCGTCAAGCCCACTTCGCCGAAGATCGCCGTATATTTGTCGATGGGGATATCGCTCGCTGCGCTCGCGAGCGCGGCGCATATCGCTAGATCGACCGACGGCTCGGAAAGCTTGATGCCGCCCATGGCGTTGATATATACGTCCGAATTGTAAAAGGGGATACCGCAACGCTTTTCAAGCACCGCGATCAGCACGACGAGCTTGTTGTAGTCTACGCCCAAGCTCATACGCCGCGGCATACCGTACGCCGTTTTGGCAATGAGCGTTTGGATCTCCACGCTCATACAGCGGTTGCCGCTTTCGGAGGGAGTCACCGCGCTGCCTGCCGCTACGCCCCGCGTGTCGCTTAAAAACAGCGCCGAGTAGTCGGAAACGCTTTGGATACCCGTATCCGTCATCTCGAATACGCCTACCTCCTGCGCCGAGCCGAAGCGGTTTTTGACGGCGCGAAGCAATCGGAAATTGTCCTCCTGCTGACCCTCGAAATAGAGTACGGTGTCCATAATATGCTCGAGCACCTTAGGACCTGCGAGCGAGCCCTCCTTGGTGACGTGTCCGATAATGAAAAAGGTGATATTGCGCGATTTGGCGATCCGCATAAGCCGAGCGGCACATTCGCGTACCTGTCCCACGCTACCTGCCGCGGAGGAGAGGGCTTCGGTGTAGATCGCCTGCACCGAGTCGACCACGACGAACTGTCCGTCGACGAGCTCCGTTTCGATATCCTCCAAGCACGTTTCGTTGAGAAGCAATAAATTATCCGAGGAAAGACCCAAGCGTTCGCAACGCATCTTTACCTGCGAACAGCTTTCCTCCGCGGAAACGTAGAGGACCTTGCAGGTTTGCGCGAGATGGGCGGAGACTTGGGTGAGTAGGGTGGATTTGCCTATCCCCGGGTCGCCGCCAAGGAGGACGAGCGAGCCGCGGACGATACCGCCGCCGAGGACGGTGTCGAATTCCCCGATACCGCTTTTCACGCGGTCGAATTTTTCATAGCCGATCTTGGACAGGGGTACGGCTTTCGCTTTCATTGGCGAAACGCCCGTTCTCGTCGGCGCTTGCTCGGCGGGGCGGACGAGCTCCTCCTGCATCGTATTGAAATTGCCGCAATCGGGGCATTTGCCCAACCATTTTGGGGCGGTATAGCCGCACTCGGAGCATACGAATTGGCTGGTGGGGGCTTTGGTTTTGGAAGGCATTTTTTGGTTCTCCTTTCTACGTTGTTAAACGCGTATATACGTCGCAATACTGCGTTAAGCTGCGTTTTCCTCACTCGTTTACTAAAGTAAATCTCCTATCGGAAAGCCTCGCTTGCCTTGTCTTGCTCGTATCTCCGCGTTTAACGGTTGTAGGCTATTGCTTCTACGTAACGAAATGCGTATATATGTCGCATTTCCTCGTTGCGCTGTGCTTTTCTCGCTCGTGTACTATGTGTACGTCTCGCGTCGAAAATGCGCGCGCGCCTTGAACTGCTCGTATCTCCGCGTTTAACGGTTGTGGGTACGCGTATATACGTCGCATTTCGGCGTTTTTAGCAGCTTTATAATCGTGCTTCGTTTGATATTATTTGTTCTCTAACAGCACGTAGGCGTGGACGGTGATGCCCTTGCCCTCGCCCACGTAGCCCAAGCCCTCGTTCGTGCCCGCCGTGACGCCGATTGCCGTGGGGTCGAGCTTCAACGCGCCGGCGAGGGTATTTTTCATATCGTCGATATAGCGCGCAAGACGGGGCTTTTCCGCTTGGACGGCGATCGATACGTTTTTCGGCTTAAAGCCGCGCTCGTCGATAAGGGTAAGGACCGTTCGTAAAAGCTCCATAGAGCTCGCGTCCTTAAACCGTGGATCGTCATCGGGGAAATAGAAGCCGATATCGCGCAGTCCTGCCGCCGAGAGCAGGGCGTCCATCAGCGCGTGGGTGAGTACGTCGCCGTCGCTGTGGGCGAGCAAGCCCGTTTCAGAGGGTATTTTTACGCCTGCAAGCGTAATATAGTCCTGCGATTTGCCGAACGCGTGGGTATCTACGCCGAAGCCGCAACGGGCCGCGGCGCTTGCGAAATCGCGCGCGTACGTCAGCTTTATATTATCGAGCGCGCCCGCGCAAAGAGTGGGCTTGCCGCAATAGATCGAAAACAGCGAGGAATCGTCGGTGTAGCTCTTATCCCCGTTTTCGAACGCGCGCGTATACGCGTAGAGGATATTTTCCCGATAAAAGCCCTGCGGCGTTTGGACCTGCCAAAGCGTTTCCCGATCGGGTACGCTTTGTAGCTTGCCCGCGTTCCCGACGGCGATCGTGTCCGTGCACGGTACGGCGCATACGCCGCTGCCGTTCGTTTTTACGCTTTGGATACAGCCCTCGATCGTTTCGCGCGTGACGAACGGTCTTGCGCCGTCGTGGATAAGTACGATATCCGCTCTTGCCTGTTGCAGGGCGTTATAGACGGACTCGCTGCGCGTACTGCCGCCGAGGACGACGCGCGCTTTGGGGTACGCGGCGCAAAGGGCGGTGATCTCCGCCGTATCCTCCGCCGAGGCGGCGACGAGTATTTCGTCGATTAGGGGAAAATCGAAAGCGGAGAGGGTCTTTTGCAGAACGGGCTCGCCGTTTACGGGTATCAGGAGCTTGTTTTGGCTAAAGCCTGCGCGCAAGCCCTTGCCTGCGGCGCAAATTACGGCGCATACCGTCGTTTTCATACTATCACCTCGTAGAGGCTTGCCGCCTCGTCTTTTTTGACCGTTTCCTTGATGTTGCATACGCGGAATTTCAAGCTGCCCGTCGCGTACAAAACCTCTACCTCGTCCCCGATCCTTACGGCGGTGGAGGGCTTGGCGGCTTTACCGTTGACGAGTACCTTATTTTCGCCGCAAGCCTCTTGGGCTACCGTGCGGCGTTTTAATATGCGGGATACTTTCAAGAATTTATCTATTCGCATTGTGTTTTCTCCTTTCTACGTTGTTAAACGCGTATATACGTCGCAATACTGCGTTAAGCTGCGTTTTCCTCACTCGTTTACTAGAGTAAATCTCCTATCGGAAAGCCTCGCTTGCCTTGTCTTGCTCGTATCTCCGCGTTTAACGGTTGTAGGTACGCGTATATACGTCGCAATACTGCGTTAAGCTGCGTTTTTCTTGCTCGCGTACTATGTGTACGCAACGACGGAGGTGCAACTTTTTTTGAAAAAATTTTAATTCGCTTTCAAAAATGCTTGACTTCTTCCTTTTAGAGGTTTATAATTAGATAATGTATCATTATGCTTATTATGGCGTAATGCCGCTAAAAGCTTTTTTAAGACGATGGGAAAAATCGTGAAAACCCTTGTAAATAAAGGCTTTTCGCCGCGGTAAGCCGCAAGCGCTATATTTATTATACCGCAAACGGGCGCAAAAGTAAAGCGTAAAGATAAAATTTTTGTAAAATTCGATTTTTATCGATGAAAAGATATACTCGGTAGATCGCTGAAAAATATTGTAAGGAGCTTTTTAACCGATGGATTTACCTGTTTCTAAGTACGGCAAGACCGAAAGAAGAAAATTCGGTTCGATCAACGAAGTTATCGACATTCCCGATCTCGTTGAAATCCAAAAAGACAGCTACAATGCCTTTATCGAAGAGGGCATCAGCGAGGTGTTCGAGGACTTCTCCCCGATCACCGACTACTCCGACCACTTCGAGCTCTATTTCTTGGAGCATAGATTTGGCGACAAACCCAAGTACGACGAAAAAGAGTGTCGTACGCGCGACGCTACGTACGCGCTTCCCTTGCGCGTTAAGGTCCGTCTCGTAAACAAGGTCAAGAACGAGGTTCTCGATCAAGAGGTGTTTATGGGCGATCTTCCGCTTATGACGGAAAACGGCGCGTTCATTATCAACGGCGCGGAGCGCGTTATCGTTTCCCAGCTCGTTCGTTCCCCCGGCGTGTATAACGCCTCCAGCAAGGACAAGACGGGTAAGGAAATGTTCGCGACGACCGTTATGCCCAACCGCGGCGCATGGCTCGAGCTCGAACAGGACGCGCAGGACGCGCTCTACGTTCGCGTGGACAGAAAGAAGAAGCTGTGCATCACGGTACTTTTGCGTGCTCTCGGCTTTGGATCCAACCGCGCGATCGAGGACTTGTTCCCCGGGGATAAGATCATTGCGGCTACCCTTGCAAAAGATACCGCAAAGAGCGAATCGGACGGCTTGTACGAGCTGTACCGCCGTTTGCGTCCCGGAGAAGCGCCTACGGAGGATTCCGTGCGCGCGCACCTTTTCAATTTGTTCTTCGACCCCCGTCGCTACGATATCGCGAAGGTGGGTAGATACAAATACAACAAAAAGCTGAACCTTGCTTACCGTTTGGAGGGCTGCAGGGCGGCGGACGCTATCGTCAATCCCGAAACGGGCGAGGTGCTTGCAAATGCGGGCGAGAAGATCTCCGAAAAGCAGGCGCTTGCCATTCAAAACTGCGGTATCAACGAGGTGTTCGTACTCGTAGACGACAGCGAGGACGGCGAGATCCGTCATAAGATCATTGCGAACAACACGGTGGAATTCAAGGAAATTTCGGATATTCCCGTACAGGCGAGAGCGAAGGATTTCGGCTTGCTGCCCACCGTTTACTATCCCAACTATAAATTCTCCAAGGCTATCGCAGAGGAATGTGCGAGCTTGAGCGTGGAGGAGGTTGCGGAGAAGTATATGGACGATATCGACGCCATCTACTACACGCACGAGAAGCCCGAAGAGCCCGACGAGAAGCCCGAGGAAAAGAAAAACCGCGAAAAGAGACGGGACAACCGTCGTAAGTTCGTCGCGGCTTGTAAGCTTTTCCACGAGATCTTGGCGAGCGAAACGCCCGTGCCCACCAAGGAGCAAAAGAAAGAGCTTCGTCCTTTGATCGAGAAGCTTTGCCATAAGCACGTGACCGTAGACGATATCGTCGCTTCCATTTCCACCAACCTCGATTTGAAGTACGGCATCGGCACGATCGATAATATCGACCACCTCGGCAACCGCCGCGTGCGTTCGGTAGGCGAATTGCTGCAAAACCAACTGCGCGTGGGTATCGCCCGTTTGGAAAGATTGATCAAGGAAAGAATGGCTACGCAGGACCCGATGGAGATCACGCCCTCGGCGCTCATCAATATCCGTCCCGTATCCGCGGTCATTCGCGAATTCTTCGGTTCCTCCCAGCTTTCGCAATTTATGGATCAAACCAACCCTATCGCTGAGCTTACCCACAAGCGTAAGCTTTCCGCGCTCGGTCCCGGGGGCTTGAACAGGGATAGAGCTACCTTCGAGGTCCGCGACATTCACCACACGCACTACGGTCGTATGTGTCCTATCGAAACGCCCGAAGGTCAAAACATCGGTCTTATCACTTCGCTCGCGACCTTTGCAAAGGTGAACGAGTACGGCTTCATTATGAGCCCGTACAGAAGAGTGGACAAGGAGACGGGCGTAGTTACTACGCACGTGGATTATTTGACGGCGGACGAAGAGGACAAGTATATCGTAGCGCAGGCGAACGAGCCGCTCGATAGCGAGGGGCGTTTCGTCAACGAGCGCGTAGGCTGTCGTCATCAAAACGACATTACCGAAATGCCGCGCGAGAAGATGGATTATATGGACGTATCGCCCAAGCAGCTCGTTTCCGTTGCGGCGGCGCTCATTCCCTTCCTTGAAAACGACGATACCAACCGTGCCCTCATGGGCTCCAACATGCAACGGCAAGCCGTGCCTTTGTTAAAGACGGAGTCCGCGATCGTTGCAACGGGTATCGAAAGCTCGATCGCGAAGTATTCGGGCGTTATCGTTACGGCGAAGGAAGCCGGCGTGGTCGTTAGCTGCGCCTCCAATATGATCAAGATCCGCGAGGACGACGGTACCGTTCGCGAGTATCCCTTGAAGAAGTTCGAACGCTCGAACGCGGGTACCTGCTTGAACCAACGTCCCATCGTTTCGACGGGCGACAGGGTGGCGAAGGACGAGATCATCGCCGACGGTCCCTCGACGAACAACGGCGAGCTTGCGCTCGGTAAGAATATCTTGATCGGTTATATGGAATGGGAGGGCTACAACTACGAGGACGCTATCCTGCTTTCGGAAAAGCTCGTGCAGGACGACGTGTTTACCTCCATTCATATCGAAGAATACGAAACGGAAGCGAGAGATACCAAGCTCGGACCCGAAGAGATCACGCGCGATATCCCCAACGTGGGCGACGACGCGCTTAAGGATCTGGACGAGGACGGTATCATCCGTATCGGTGCGGAGATCCAAAGCGGCGATATCCTCGTCGGTAAGGTTTCCCCCAAGGGCGAAGCGGAGCTTACGCCCGAAGAAAGACTGCTTCGCGCTATCTTCGGCGAAAAGTCGAGAGAAGTGCGCGACACCTCTTTGAAGGTGCCGCACGGCGAGGGCGGCGTGGTCGTGGACGTCAAGGTGTTCACGAGAGAAAACAAAGACGAGCTCGAGCCCGGGGTCAATAAGCTCGTGCGCGTATATATCGCGCAAAAGCGTAAGATCCAAGTGGGCGATAAGATGGCGGGCCGTCACGGTAACAAGGGCGTTATCTCCCGCGTGCTTTCGCAAGCGGATATGCCTTTCCTTGCCGACGGTACGCCCCTCCAGATCTTGCTCAACCCCCTCGGCGTTCCTTCGCGTATGAATATCGGTCAGGTTTTGGAGGTCCACCTCGGCTACGTATGTAAGCAGCTCGGTTGGAAGATCGCTACCCCCGTATTCGACGGCGCGACGGAGAAGGATCTCGAAACGATGTTCCGCGAGAACAATTTGCTCAATCCCGACGGCAAGGTCGACGGTAAGTTCCAAGTATTCGACGGAAGAACGGGCGAAGCGTTCGAAAACCGCGTAACTATCGGCGTTCAATATATGATCAAGCTGATCCACCTCGTAGACGACAAGATCCACGCCCGTGCGATCGGTCCCTATTCGCTCGTTACGCAACAGCCCCTCGGCGGTAAAGCACAATTCGGCGGCCAGCGTTTCGGTGAAATGGAGGTTTGGGCGCTCGAAGCGTACGGCGCGGCGCACATCCTGCAAGAGATCCTCACCGTTAAGTCGGACGACGTCGTAGGGCGCGTCAAGACGTACGAGTCTATCGTGCGCGGCGAGAATATTTCCGAGCCGGGTATCCCCGAGGCGTTCAAGGTGCTTTTGAAAGAATTGCAAAGCTTGGCGCTCGACGTGAAGGTGCTTACCGAATCGGGCGACGAGCTCGTGATTCGCGAGTTCGAAGAGGAGGAGGAAGCGGCGGATAACGAAGCGAGCCGCAAGGACAGCCTCAAGGAAGAAGAGCTTGAAGAGCTTGACTTCAGCGTGGACGACGACGAGGACGAGGAGGACTTCGACCTCAACATCTTCGACGACGGCGAGGACGACGACGAGGACGGCTTCAACGCGGAATCCAAGGAGGACGAGGATTTCGAGGACGAGCTGGACGATGACGACGATTTCGGCTTCGGTAACCTGTTTGCCGACGACGAGGACGACGAAGAGTAAGGAGAGGATATTATGTACGAATTAAACGATTTCAATTCCATTCAGATCAGCATTGCGTCTCCCGAAAAAGTTAGAGAATGGTCGTACGGCGAGGTAACGAAGCCCGAGACCATCAACTACCGCACCCAAAAGCCCGAAAAGGACGGTCTTTTCTGCGAAAAGATCTTCGGGCCGATGAAGGATTGGGAGTGCCATTGCGGTAAATATAAGAGAGTAAAATACAAAGGGCACGTTTGCGAAAAGTGCGGCGTGGAAATTACGCGCTCGAAGGTCCGTCGTGAAAGAATGGGACATATCGAGCTTGCCGCGCCCGTTTCCCACATTTGGTATTTCAAGGGCGTTCCCTCCAAGATCGGCTTGCTTCTCAATATGGGACCCAAGCAGCTTGAGCAGGTCATCTATTTCGCTTCCTACGTCGTTATCAATCCCGGTAGCGTAGAGGAGCTGGAATATAAGCAGGTCATCACCGATAAACAGCTGCGCGAGATCGAAGAAAGATACGGCGATAGCTCGGTCACGGGCTTGAAGGTCGGTATGGGCGCGGAGTCCATTCGCGAGCTTTTGATGGCGGTGGACCTCGACAAGGAAAGCGAGGAATGTAAAAAGGTGCTCGACGAGGGCGCGAACAATCAAAAGGGACCCGGCTCCAAAGCGATCAAGGCGATCAAGCGCCTGGAGGTCATCGAGTCGTTCAGGAAGAGCGGCAACCGCCCCGAATGGATGATCTTGACGGTGCTTCCCGTCATTCCCCCCGATATTCGTCCTATGGTACAATTGGACGGCGGTAGATTCGCTACCTCCGACTTGAACGATCTGTACCGTCGCGTGATCAACCGCAACAACCGTTTGAAGAAGATGATGGAGATCGGTGCGCCCGATATGATCATCAAGAACGAAAAGCGTATGCTGCAAGAGGCGGTGGACGCGCTCATTGATAACGGTAGGAGAGGTAAGGCGTTGTCCGGTCCCTCCAACCGCGATTTGAAATCCCTTTCCGCAATGCTTCGCGGTAAGCAAGGTCGTTTCCGTCAAAACCTTTTGGGTAAGCGCGTAGACTATTCCGGTCGTTCGGTTATCGTCGTAGGACCCGAATTGAAGATCTATCAATGCGGTTTGCCCAAGGAAATGGCGATCGAGCTTTTCAAGCCGTTCATTATGAAGCGGCTGGTGGAGAGCGGTCAATGCCACAACATCAAGACGGCGAAGCGCGCCGTGGAAAAGGCGAAGGATATGGTTTGGAACGTCTTGGAGGACGTTATCAAGGACCACCCCGTGCTTTTGAACCGTGCGCCTACGCTGCATAGATTGTCTATCCAAGCGTTCGAGCCGGTGCTGATCGAGGGTCGTGCGATCAAGATCTCGCCCCTCGTTTGCGGACCGTTCAACGCCGACTTCGACGGCGACCAAATGGCCGTGCATCTTCCCTTGAGCGTGGAGGCGCAGGCGGAAGCTCGTTTCCTGATGTTGTCCGCAAACAACATTTTGAAGCTTGCCGACGGTAAGTCGGTCATGTCGCCTACGCAAGATATGATCATCGGCGCGTACTGCTTGACCATCAAGCGTCGCGAAGAGGGTAAAAAGTACGACGAACAGGGTCGTCCCGACGAGAACGGCGAAGTGTATATCGCGCCCATCTACTCGTCCGAGAACGAGGCGATCTTGGCGTATCAAAACAAGGTCGCGCACGAGCAGGACGAAATGTATCTCAAGCGCGTCGTAGAGCTGCCCGAGGGCAAGTTCGACGACCTGCCCCTGCCGTACAGATGCCCGATCGAAAACAAAGAGGGCGAAACGCCTATCCGCAGCGCGGAGGTCTACCGCGACGAAAAGACGGGTAAGCTTATGGTTGCCGGCGTGATCAAGACGACCATCGGTCGTTTGATCTACAACGAGGGGCTTCCTCAAGATCTCGGCTTCGTAAAGCGCAACACGCCCGAGGCGTATTTGCGTTTGGAGCTCGACACCGAGTTTATCGGCAGCGCGAGAGCGATCGGCAAGAAGCACCTTTCGCGTATCGTAGAGGCCGCGTTCAGAACGGGCAAAGCGCCCAAGGCTTCCTACGTGCTTGACGCAATGAAGGAAA
Organism: Clostridia bacterium; assembly: GCA_017471785.1. Lineage (GTDB taxonomy): Bacteria > Bacillota > Clostridia > Christensenellales > Borkfalkiaceae > Scatosoma. The sequence continues at coordinate 16,562 of JAFURP010000003.1, forward strand.
GAGGTTATAAATATTCCACGCTCGCCGCGCTTACGACCTCCGTATTCGATATGAAGATCCCCGAAGAAAAGGAGGAGATCATCGAGAACGCGGAAAAGGAAGTGGCGAAGATCTCCAAGAAATTCGCGCGCGGTTTGCTCAACGAGGAAGAACGTTACGGCGCGGTCATCGCGCAATGGGACGCGGCGACCGACAAGGTTGCGAGCCTTTTGAAAAAGCAGGGCGAAGAGGACAAATTCAACCCTATTTGGATGATGGCGGACTCGGGTGCCCGTGGTTCCATCGACCAAATCAAACAGCTTGCGGGTATGCGTGGTCTAATGGTTAACCCTCAAGGTAAGAAGATCGAGGTTCCCGTTAAATCGTGCTTCAGAAACGGTCTTTCCGTTCTCGAATACTTCATTTCTTCGCACGGCGGCCGTAAAGGCTTGACGGATACCGCGCTTAAAACGGCGGACTCGGGTTACTTGACCCGTCGTTTGGTGGACGTATCGCACGAGATCATCGTTCGCGAGGACGATTGCTGCGTGGGTAGAAAGCCGCAGGGTATGAAAGTGCGCGCGATCTACGACGCCGTGGGCAAGGAGATCGAGGGCTTGAAATCGCGTATCCTCGGTAGATTTGCGGCGGAGGATATCGTCAATCCCGAAACGGGCGAGATCCTCGTTTCCATGAACGAGTTTATCGACGAAAAGGAAGCGAGCAGGATCTGCGACGCGGGCTTGACGGAGGTTTCCATTCGCAGCATCTTCGGCTGTAATTCGCGTTTCGGCGTTTGCGCGAAGTGCTACGGTAAGAATATGGCTACGACGCTCCCCGTACAGGTGGGCGAAGCGGTCGGTACGATCGCGGCGCAATCTATCGGCGAGCCCGGTACGCAGCTTACGATGCGTACCTTCCACACGGGCGGTATCGCGGCGACGGGCGACATCACGCAAGGTTTGCCCCGCGTCGAGGAATTGTTCGAGGTGAGAAAGCCCAAGGGCTGCGCGACCATTTGCGAAGTGGAGGGCGTGGTTTCCATCGACGATTCCGACGGCTCCAAGCTCATCAAGATCTGCGACGAGGCGACGGGCGACGTCAAGAAAGAATACAGCCTGCCGTTCAACGCGGAGATCAAGGTGAAAGAGGGCGAAAAGGTTACTCCCGGGGTGCTTTTGAACGCCGGTAGCGTATATCCTCAGGATATCTTGCGCGTACAGGGCGTCAAGGGCGTACAGGATTATATCCTCGAGCAGGTACAATCGGTATACCGTTCGCAGGGCGTTGAGATCAACGACAAGCACGTGGAGATCATCGTTCGCCAAATGCTCAAAAAGGTCCGCGTGGAGAACGCAGGCGACACCAACCTGCTTCCCGGGGAGCTCGTGGATATGGTCACCTTCCAAGACGAAAGCGCGAAAGCGATGGCAAACGGCGGCAGACCCGCCCTTGCAAAGCGCGTGCTTCTCGGTATCACCAAGGCGGCGCTTGCTACGGACAGCTTCCTTTCGGCGGCGTCCTTCCAAGAAACGTCCAGAGTGCTTACCGAAGCGGCGATCCGCACCAAGCGCGATTATCTCGTCGGCTTGAAGGAGAACGTCATTATCGGTAAACTGATCCCTGCCGGTACGGGTACGAAAGCGTATAAGAGCGTTACCCCCCGTTATATCGGCAACTACGCGATGAACGTAGAGGAAAAGGAAACGACGGAAGAGACTCAAGCGTAAAAAAGCGTAAATAAAAAAGCAACCGTTTTTACACGGTTGCTTTTTTTTCGTGCGTTTTGCCGCTAGATGGAATAGTCGTCGCCGCGACGGATTAGATCGGCGAGCGTTACTCCGTCCAAATATCCGTTGATCGCTTCGTTTAAGCCTTTCCATACGGGCAGGGTCTTACACTCCGCTCGCTTTTTACACGGCTCCGCGTTTTCCTTTAAGCACGCCACGGGGGAAAGCGACCCCTCCGTTAAGCGTAAAATGCTCCCGATCGTATACTTCTCGGGCGCTTTCGTCAGCTTGTAGCCGCCGCCCTTGCCGCGTAAGCCCAGCAAAAGCCCGCCGCGCGTTAGGATCACGAGGATACTCTCCAAATATTTCTCCGAGATCTCCTGCCGTTTGGCGATCCCGTCCAGCGGTATATATCCCTCGCCGCCGTTTTCCGCTATGTCGATCATTACGCGTAAAGCGTATCTCCCTCTCGTCGAAATCATTTTTTTACCTCCGTCGCCTCTATTATATCAAAAAAATTTGGAAAAATCAAGCAAAATACCCCTAAAACCTATTGACAAAGTAGGTAAAAAGTGTTATAATGTTTTTAACATAGTAAAAAGGTAGGTTGAAATTATGAAAAATTTCTTTGAGATACTCGTACGCCGTAATTTCCGATTCGGGCGAATGTGTAGAAGTTGCGAGAGATAAAAAACATTTTTAGACGAAAAGAATATAATAAAAAGGAGAAAAAACAATGTCTGAATATAAATTTGAAACCAAGCAGCTTCACGTAGGGCAGGAGACGCCCGATCCCGCGACGGACGCACGCGCGGTACCCATCTATGCAACCACCTCGTACGTATTTAGAAACAGCGAACACGCGGCGGCGCGTTTCGGGCTTGCCGACGCAGGCAATATTTACGGTAGACTGACCAACTCCACGCAGGACGTTTTCGAAAAGCGTATCGCGGCTTTGGAGGGCGGCGTGGCGGCTTTGGCGCTCGCTTCGGGCGCGGCGGCGATCACCTATACCTTGCAAGCGCTCGCGCAAAACGGCGGGCATATCGTCGCGCAAAAGACCATTTACGGGGGTAGTTACAACCTGCTCGCGCATACCCTTCCCAATTTCGGTATCACGGCAAGCTTCGTGAATATCCACGATCTTGCGGAGGTGGAGAAAGCCGTTCAGCCGAACACGCGCGCGATCTATATAGAAACGCTCGGCAATCCCAACAGCGATATCCCCGATATCGACGCGGTGGCGGCGCTTGCCCATAAGCACGGGCTGCCGCTCGTGGTGGATAACACGTTCGGCACGCCCTATCTTCTTCGACCCATCGAACACGGCGCGGATATCGTCGTACATTCCGCGACCAAATTTATCGGCGGACACGGCACCACGCTCGGCGGCGTGATCGTGGATTCGGGGAATTTCGATTGGGAAAGCGCGGGGGCGTATCCGCAAATTTCTGCGCCCAACCCCAGCTATCACGGCGTTTCGTTTACCAAGGCGGTGGGCAAAGCGGCGTTCGTTACCTACATTCGCGCGATCCTGCTGCGCGACACGGGCGCGACGCTTTCCCCGTTTGCGGCGTTTTTGTTGTTGCAGGGCACGGAAACCCTTTCCCTGCGCCTCGAACGGCACGCGGAGAATACGAAAAAGGTGGTGGAGTATCTTGCCAAGCATCCGCTCGTGGAAAAGGTCAATCATCCCTCCTTGTCCGAGCATCCCGATAACGCCTTGTATAATAAATATTTCCCGAACGGCGGCGCTTCGATCTTTACTTTTGAGATCAAGGGCGGTCAAAAGGAAGCGCATAAATTTATCGACAGCTTGCAGATCTTCTCGTTGCTTGCGAACGTTGCGGACGTAAAGAGCCTCGTCATCCACCCTGCGACGACCACGCACAGCCAGCTTTCCGCGGAAGAGCTTGCCGAGCAAGACATTAAGCCGAATACGATACGTCTTTCGATCGGCACGGAGCATATCGACGATATTATCGCCGATTTGGAACGGGGCTTTAACGCCGTAAAGGAGAATTGAATATGGCAAAAATTTATCGATCGGCGGACGAATTGATCGGAAAAACGCCCCTTCTCGAACTCACGCGTATAGAAGAAAAATACCAATTACGGGCAAAAATTCTTGCAAAGCTCGAATATTTTAACCCTGCCGGCTCGGTCAAGGACAGGATCGCCAAGGCAATGCTCGACGACGCGGAGGAGCGCGGAAAGCTTTGCCCTGCCTCGGTCATCATCGAGCCGACCTCGGGGAATACGGGTATCGGGCTTGCCTCCGTCGCTACGGCGAGGGGGTATCGCGTGATCCTCGTTATGCCCGAAACGATGTCCGTCGAACGCAGGCAGCTGATGAAAGCGTACGGCGCGGAGCTCGTGTTGACGGAGGGCGCAAAGGGTATGAAGGGCGCGATCGCCAAGGCTAAGGAGCTTGCGGAGGAGATTCCGCACGGCTTTATCCCCAGCCAATTCACCAACCCTGCGAACCCCAAGGCGCATAGGGAAACGACGGGGCCCGAGATATACGAGGATACGGACGGTAGCGTGGATATCTTCGTCGCCGGCGTCGGTACGGGCGGTACGGTCACGGGCGTAGGCGGTTATTTGAAGTCTAAAAACCCGAACGTGAAAGTGGTCGCGGTAGAGCCTGCGACATCCGCGGTGCTGTCCACGGGCGTCGCCGGCGCGCATAAGATCCAAGGTATCGGCGCGGGCTTCGTGCCCGAGGTGCTGAACACGAATATCTACGACGAGATCGTCACCGTGACCAACGAGGACGCTTTTGCGAGCGGGAGGCTCGTCGGGAAAACGGAGGGTATCCTCGTGGGGATATCTTCGGGCGCGGCGCTTTGGGCGGCGATCGAGCTTGCCAAGCGCCCCGAAAACGCAGGCAAGAATATCGTCGTCTTGTTCCCCGACACGGGGGACAGGTATTTGTCCACGCCGCTGTTTGCGGAGTAAAGATAGATCGAGTATCGGCACCTGTCGCAAAGCAGGTGCCGACGATCGTAAATACAGGAGAAAAAAATATGGAATATAAAAGGATTTTAACGATACAGGATATTTCGTGCGTGGGACAATGCTCGTTGACCGTTGCGTTGCCGATATTGTCCGCGTGCGGACACGAAACGTGCGTGTTGCCGTCCGCCGTCTTGTCTACGCATACCGCCGGCTTCAGCGGGTTCACGTTTAGAGATCTTACGGACGATATGCCCTCGATACAAGCGCATTGGAGCAAGGAGGGTATCCAATTCGACGGTATCTATACGGGGTATCTCGGGAGTGCGAAGCAAGTGGGATACGTCAAGGATATTTTGGATACGATGGGAACGGCGGACGCCGTAAAGATCGTTGACCCTGCTTTTGCGGACAACGGTAAGCTGTATCCTATCTTCGACGGCGCTTACGTGGAGGCGATGAAAACGCTGTGCCCCTCCGCCGATATATTGCTTCCGAATATCACCGAGGCGTGTTTTCTTACGGGTGTGGAATATAAAGAAGCGTATGACGAAAACTATATAAGGAAGTTGCTTACCGCCCTGCACAAAGCAGGTTGCTCGACCGTCGTTTTGACGGGGGTGGGCTATACGCCCGAGAAAACGGGGGTGGTCGTTTACGAAAACGGGGATATCCGTTATTACGAGCATAAGCGTATCGCAAAGGGGTGTCACGGCACGGGCGACGTGTACGCTTCGGCGTTTACGGGCGCGCTGTTGAAAGGTAAAACCGTTTTCGAAGCGGCGAAGCTCGCCGCCGATTACACCGTGCTTTGTATCGAAAATACGCAAGACGACCCCGATCATTGGTACGGGGTGAAATTCGAACCCGTTTTGTCGAAATTGATAAATAATATTTGAAGGCTTTGGAGAAACGATGAAAGAGATCTATTTGGATAACGCCGCGACGACGAGAACGAGCGCAGCGGCTATAAAAGCAGCGTTGCCGTATATGGATAGCCTATACGGCAATCCGTCCAGCCTACATTCCGCAGGGCAAAGGGCGGCGGAAGCGCTTGCGGAGGCGAGAGGCAGGATCGCAGGTAGACTGGGCTGTGAAGCGAGGGAGATATTCTTCACTTCGGGCGGCAGCGAGGCGGACAATCAAGCTATTCTTTCGGCGGCGGCAATGGGCGCGAGAAAGGGTAAAAGGCATATCGTTTCCACGGCGTTCGAGCATCACGCCGTTTTGCATACGCTGGAAAAGCTGCGAAAAGACGGTTTCGATATCACCCTTTTGCCCGTGTCCGAAAGGGGGCTCGTCACCGCCAAGCAGGTGGAAGATGCGATACGCTCCGATACCTGCTTGGTCAGCGTTATGTACGCCAACAACGAGATCGGCACGGTGCAGCCGATCGCGGAGATCGGCGGGGTATGCCGCGATAAGGGCGTGATCTTTCATACGGACGGGGTACAAGCCGTCGGGCATTTGCCGATCGACGTGAAAAAGGAAAATATCGATATGCTCTCCCTCTCCGCGCATAAATTCCACGGACCTAAGGGCGTGGGCGCGTTGTACGTGCGTAAGGGCATACCGCTGGCGACCCTGATCGAGGGCGGCGCGCAGGAGCGCGGTAAACGGGCGGGTACGGAAAACGTTCCCGCTATCGTGGGAATGGCGGCGGCGCTCGACGAGGCGTGCGAGAATATGCGAAGGGCGACGCCTAAGCTCATCAAGCTTCGCGACAGGCTGATCGACGGACTTTCGGCTATACCCCATTCCGTTTTGAACGGCGATAGGGACAAGCGGTTGCCCGCCAACGTAAGCTTTTGCTTCGAGGGGATAGAGGGCGAATCGCTTTTGCTGCTCCTCGACGACAAAGGGATATGCGCGTCGTCCGGCTCGGCTTGTACCTCCGGCTCGCTCGACCCCAGCCACGTGCTTCTCGCCATCGGTCGCGTGCACGATATCGCGCACGGCTCGCTTCGGTTGACTCTTTCCGACGAAAACACGGAAGAGGAGATGGAATATACGATCGAAGCTGTGAAGGAGGTGGTGGCGTACCTGCGCGGTATGTCGCCCGTTTGGCGGGATACGACGAGCGGCAAAAAAGAATTTATCATCAAGTGAGGAGAAAAAATGGCTTTATACAGCGAAAAAGTGATGGAGCATTTCCGTAACCCCCGAAACGTGGGCGTCATAGAAAACGCGGACGGCGTGGGCGAGGTGGGCAACGCAAAGTGCGGCGATATTATGAAAATATATCTCAAGATCGAAAAGGATATTATCGCGGACGTAAAGTTCGAAACGTTCGGCTGCGGCAGCGCGATCGCCTCCAGCTCTATGGCGACCGAGCTGATCAAGGGCAAGCCTCTTTCGGAGGCGTTGGCGCTTACCAACAAGGCGGTAGCCGAGGCGCTCGACGGGTTGCCCGCCCATAAGCTGCATTGCTCCGTTTTGGCGGAGGAGGCGATCAAAAGGGCGATCCAAGATTATTACGAGAAAAACGGCATAGTATACGATAAAAAGCAGTTCCCCGATTGTGAAAATTGCGAGCATTGTTCGAAATGATTGATTTTTTATCCTATACATGCTATAATAGGGAAAATATAAAAAAGGCATAAACCGATGAAGATCAAAGACGTATTTGCAAAAGAACGGCTCGCCCTTTCCTTCGAGGTGTTTCCCCCGAAAACGGAAACGGGCTTTGAGAGCGTGAAAGCGGCGACGGAGGAGATCGCTAAGCTCCGTCCCTCCTTTATGAGCGTTACCTACGGCGCAGGCGGCGGCACGAGTAAATATACCCTCGATATCGCCCAAAACATCAAGCGAATGTACGGCGTACCCACGCTCGCGCACCTTACCTGCGTTTCCTCCTCCAAGGAAACGGTGGCGCAAAAAATAAACGAGCTCAAAGCCGCGGGCATTGAGAACGTTATGGCGCTTCGGGGGGATATCCCCGCCGCGCTTGTAGACGCGGACAGGAGCAAATGGGCGTATAAGCACGCGATCGAGCTCGTGCGAGAGCTCAAAGCCGCAGGCGATTTTTGCATCGGCGGCGCGTGCTATCCCGAGGTGCATCCCGAAAGCGCGACGCAAAACGAGGATATCCGCTACTTAAAAGAAAAGGTGGAGGCAGGTTGCGACTTTTTGACGACGCAAATGTTCTTCGACAACAATTTGCTGTATAACTTCCTCTATAAGATACGCGAGGCGGGGATCACCGTACCCGTTATTACGGGCATCATGCCCATCACCAACGCCAACCAAGTGGCGAGGGCGATCAAGCTTTCCGGCTCGTTTATGCCTCAACGCTTCAAGAGCCTCGTGGATAAATTCGGTTCCGATCCCGCCGCGATGCAACAGGCGGGTATTGCCTACGCCACCGATCAAATTATCGATCTGTACGCGAACGGTATCAAAAACGTGCACGTATATACGATGAACAAGCCTGCCGTAGCCGCAAAGATCCAAAGCAACCTTTCGGATATTTTGGGCAAATGAGTACCGTTCTCGTCAAGACCTACGCTCCGCCTCCCTTTTGCGAAAGGGAGATTTTGCGTTACGCGGGCTGTAAGGGAACGGACGAAACGCTGTCCGCCCTGCTGCAAGCGTGCTTGGACGAGGTAAAGGACAAGCTGGTTTACAAGGTATGCTATATAGAATTGCCCGTGCGTATAACGGACGGGCTTTGCGATTTTAGCGCGTTTTCCGTGCGCTCCAAGCACTTGGCGAAAAACCTGCGGGGGACGGAGAGGGCGATCGTATTCGCCGCCACCGTCGGCGTGGAGATAGACAGGCTGATCGCCAAATACGGACGGCTCGCGCCCTCCAAGGCTTTGCTTATGCAAGCGATCGGCGCGGAGCGTATCGAAGCGCTTTGCGACGCTTTTTGCGCGGATATGGAGGGGGAAACGCGCGGGAGGTTGAAGCCCCGTTTTTCCGCAGGGTACGGCGATCTGCCGCTCGAGGCGCAAAGGGAGATAATCGCTCTTTTGGATTGCGCCAAAAAGATAGGCGTTTGCTTGAACGAAAGCCTTTTGATGTCCCCGTCCAAATCGGTGACGGCGTTCGTCGGTATCGACGATAACGGGGGTACCGTGTACGAGGCGAACGGGCGTAAATGCGCCGCTTGCGATAAAAACGATTGCGATTTTAGGAGGGAAATATGAGCTTTTCCGACTTTTTGAAAACGAATACCGTCTATCTCGACGGCGGTATGGGCACGCTTTTACAAGAGCGAGGCTTAAAGGCGGGGGAACAGCCCGAGCGTTGGAATATTACGCACGCCCAAGCTATCGTGGAGATACACAAGGCGTATTTCGACGCGGGCAGTAACGTCGTTTGTACCAACACGTTCGGGGCGAACGCGCTCAAATTTTCCGAAGCGGAGCTGGACGAGATCGTAAAGGCGGCTTTAACGAACGCGAAACGCGCGAGAGAGCAAAGCGTATCGCCGCAAGAAAAGTTTATCGCGCTCGATATCGGTCCGTCGGGGAAATTGCTCCGTCCCTACGGCGATCTGGACTTCGAGGACGCCGTTTCGCTGTTTGCCAAAACGGTCAAGCTGGGCGTGCAGTACGGCGCGGAGCTGATCCTCATCGAAACGATGAACGACAGCTACGAAACGAAAGCGGCGCTGCTTGCCGCCAAGGAAAATTGCGAGCTGCCCGTACTCGTTTCCAACGCCTACGGCGAGGACGGTAAGCTGATGACGGGCGCAACGCCCGCCGCTATGGTCGCTATGCTCGAGGGTATGGGGGCGGCGGCGATCGGCGCGAACTGCTCGCTCGGGCCCAAACAGCTTCGCGGCGTGGCGGAGGAATTGCTTGCAAACGCTTCCGTGCCCGTGATCTTGAAGCCCAACGCGGGGCTTCCCAAAGCGGTGGACGGTAAGACGACGTTCGACGTTACGGCGGAGGAATTTGCGGAGGAGCTCGTCGCGCTGATGGAAAAGGGGGTGCGGCTGGTCGGCGGCTGTTGCGGCACGACGCCAAAGTATATACGAACGCTTACGCAAAGGACGAAAGGCTTTGCGCCTTTGCTCGTGACCGATAAAAATTTGACGGTGGTATCCTCGTACACGCACGCGGTAGCGTTCGGCGCTTCGCCCGTTTTGATCGGGGAGCGCATCAATCCGACGGGCAAAAAACGGTTTAAGCAAGCGCTGAAAGAGGGGGATATCGATTATATTTTGAGCGAGGGCGTAAGTCAACAGGAAAAAGGCGCGCATATCCTCGACGTCAACGTGGGCTTGCCCGATATCGACGAGCCGCAAACCCTCCAAACGGTCGTTTGCGAATTGCAGGCGGTCGTCGATCTTCCCTTGCAGATCGACACTTCCGACGCTGCGGCTATGGAACGGGCGCTTCGCCGCTATAACGGCAAGGCGATGATCAACTCGGTCAGCGGCAAAAAGGAGAGTATGGAGGCGGTGCTTCCGCTCGTGAAAAAATACGGCGGCGTGGTGGTCGCCTTGACCCTTGACGAGGACGGAATACCCGAAAACGCAGAGGGCAGGGTCGCGATCGCGGAAAAAATACTGCAAGCCGCCGCGCGGTACGGTATCGCCAAAAAGGATATCGTTTTCGATACCCTTGCTATGGCGATCAGCGCGGATACAAAAGCGGCGCAAACCACTCTAACGGCGTTAAACCGCATTAAAAAGGAGCTTGGCTGTCATACCTCGCTCGGCGTTTCGAATATCTCGTTCGGGCTGCCCTGCCGCGACGCGGTGAACGCGACGTTCTTTGCGCTGGCGCTCGAAAACGGGCTTTCCGCGGCGATCATGAATCCCTATTCCGCGGAGATGACGAAAACCTATCGTACCTATAAGGCGCTGAAAAATTTGGACGAAAATTGCGCCGAATATATCGGCGCGGCGGCGAGCTTTGCCGTAGCGGAGACCGTATCGCAGGCTACCGCGCAAGCCGTGCAAGAGGATTTCCGATCGGAGCTTGGGCGTGCGATCGTAAAGGGCTTCAAGGACAAGACGGGCGCGTTGACCAAGGCGCTGCTTAAAAGTACGCCCCCCCTTGCCGTCGTCAACGACGAAATTATTCCCGCGCTCGATCGGGTGGGCGAGGGCTTTGAGAAGAAAACGGTGTACCTGCCGCAGCTTTTAATGAGCGCGGAAGCGGCGAAAAACGCGTTCGAGGAGATCAAGGCGCATATGGCTATATCGGGAGGCGGCGCCGCGAAAAAGGCGGCTTTCGTGATCGCCACCGTGCAGGGCGATATCCACGATATCGGAAAAAATATCGTCAAGCTACTCTTGGAAAATTACGGCTTCGACGTCGTGGACTTGGGTAAGGACGTGCCGCCCGAGAGGGTCGTGGAGGCGACGGTGTGCCGCCGCGCGCCGCTCGTGGGCTTGAGCGCGCTTATGACTACGACCGTACCTGCGATGGAAGAAACGATCCGACTTCTCCGCTCGCGCGCGCCGTGGTGTAAGATCGTCGTAGGGGGCGCCGTCTTAACGCAGGAATACGCCGATCGGATCGGCGCGGATTTCTACGCAAAGGACGCGATGGAAACGGTGCGCTACGCCGAAAGAATGACCGAATAGAGAGCGCGGGACGGGCGTTTTCGCTCGTCCGGTTCGTAAAATTTCACTTATCTTTCACAACCCTTTGTTTTAAGGATAACAATTTTAGGTTATAAATATATAGATAAACCAAAATTTTACATATTTCGGGGGTTACGCAATGTTGAAGATACTCATAGTGGACGACGAGGAGATGATCCGTAGCGTTTTACGGGAATACGTGGAGTTCGAGGGGAACGAAGCGTACGAGGCGGCGGACGGTATGGAGGCGGTCAAGCTTTGCCGCGATAACGATTACGACCTGATCTTGATGGACGTGATGATGCCACATCTCGACGGTTTTTCCGCGGTCAAGGAGATCAAGAAGGGGAAGGATATACCCGTGATCATGCTCTCCGCACGCGGGGAGGAATACGACAAGCTTTTCGCGTTCGAATTGGGCGTGGACGATTACGTGACCAAGCCCTTCTCGCCTAAGGAATTGATGGCGCGTATCAACGCCGTGACCAAACGCCGCGCGCAAAACAAAAGCGGTAACGAATTGCAAAAATTCGAGGGCTTGGAGATCGATATGGCGGGGAGAAACGTATACGTGGACGGCGAAAAGGCGGAGCTTACCCCCAAGGAATACGAGTTGTTGTTTTATCTCGTTCGGAACAAGGGTATCGCGCTCACCCGTGAAAAGCTGCTCTACGACGTGTGGGGCTTCGATTTCTACGGGGACGATCGTACGGTGGATACCCATATCAAAATGCTGCGTAGTAATTTGAAGGAATATCGTAAATTTATCGTGACCTTGCGCGGCTTGGGCTACAAATTCGAAGAATAATAACGGCGGCGTGAGGCACGCGCTATGACGAAAAAGAAAGGTAAGATCAAACGCAATCGAAAATACCGCGGACGGCAGCGAAATACTCCGAGTATCTATTTCCTGCTGTGGGCGGTTTTTTCCGCTTTGTCCTTGTTTATGGTACTGTTTTTCGGTATCACGCAACGCGTGGTGATGACGCAAACGTATAAAAACGAAGCGGCGCGCGACCTTGCCGAAAAGGGTAGGAAGATCCAAACGACGATCCTCGAAACGCCGCCCGAAAGCTTCGACGGCAACCGTAGCGCGCTGTTGCGGTATTTGTCCGTCAATTACGACGTGGACGTGTATATCTTGGACGAAACGGGCGCGGTGCTCTTCCCGCAAGAGCCGCATTTTAATCACGAGGAAACGCAGGGGCGGGAGCCGTTCGATTTTTCGGGCGCGATCGTCGTGTTGAAGGAGGAGCTTGCCAAAACGGAGGCGAATATCCCCGCCTTGTACGAGGGGGACGGGGAATACTGCTACGGAGAGAAGATCAGCCTGTACGAGCATTCGGAGGTGTATTTGTATATCACCAAATCCATCAATCTCGTGGAGGCGGTATCCGAGCAAATGAATTTGCGTATATGGCTGCTTGCGGTGTTTATGTTCCTGCTTTCGTTCGCGGTATCCAGCGCCGTTTCCGGCTGGCTTACGCGACCCCTTGCGGAGATGACGAAAAAGGCGCGGCAGCTGGCAAGCGGCGATTTCGACGTGGATTTCCACGGTACCGATTACGGCTTGGAGATGGTGGAGCTGGCGGACACGCTCAACCACGCGCGCGACGAGCTGTCTAAAACGGATAGGATGCAAAAGGAGCTGATCGCCAACGTTTCGCACGATTTCAAAACTCCGCTTACGATGATCAAGGCGTACGCCTCTATGATACAGGAGATCTCGGGCGATAACCCCGAAAAACGCAACAGGCACGCGCAGGTGATCGTCGACGAGGCGGATAGGCTTGCTTCCCTCGTTACCGACGTGCTCGATCTGTCCAAGCTCAGCTCGGGTATCGATACGCTCAAATGGACGAGGATAGATATGTCCGCGTATTTGACGGAGATCTTGGGGCGCTTCGATTATTTGAAGGAAACGCAGGGCTATAAGCTGGCGGCGGAGATCGAGGAGGAGCTGTATACGCGCGCGGACGAGCTGAAGATCGGGCAGGCGTTGTATAATTTGATCGGCAACGCCGTCAACTACACGGGCGAGGACAAAACGGTGTTCGTGCGCCTGAAAAAATGCTCGGATACGGAATTTTACTTTGCCGTAACGGACACGGGCAACGGTATTAAAAAAGAGGAGTTAGCCGAGATCTGGGAGAGATACTACCGCTCGTCCGAAACGCACAAACGCCCCGTAAAGGGTACGGGCTTGGGGCTTTCCATCGTCAAAAAGGTGCTGGAAAAGCACGGCTTCAAGTTCGGCGTGACGAGCGAGGAGGGTAAGGGCAGTACCTTCTACGTCTACTTCCCGATAAACACTTGACAAACGCGATAGAACGCGTTATAATATAAAAAATCAAATAACCGTAAATTCTTTGGGGCGAGGTGTGATTCCTCACCGGCAGTATAGTCTGCGAAGGGCGTAAGCCCCCGAACGGGTGAAAGTCCCGTACCGACGGTTAAAGTCCGGATAGGAGAAGAATGGATAGGTAAGAGAAGGAAACCGCGGCGTATTCGGCGTTGAGCTTGCGTTTTGTCATTGCAAGGAGCGTAGCGACGTGGCGATCTCGTAAGAAAGAAGCCTTTCCGCCCCGAAGCTTCGGGGCGTTATTTTTTTACGGAGGTAGCATTATGCAAGAAACGGAAAACAGGCAGGCAGGTACGGAGCGAACGGAGAGAAAAAAGCGGTTTACCGCCAAGCGCGCGGCGCTGATGGCGGCGTTCGTCGCGCTCTCGTATACGGTAAGCTTGCTCGATTTTCCCATCTTTCCCGCCACCCCCTTTTTGAAGCTCGATTTCGGCAACGCGTTTATCCTTTTGATCTCCTTTTTGCTCGGACCGATCGAGGGGGTGATCGTTTGCGCGCTGAAAGAAGCTCTCCGTATCCTTTCCAGCAGCTCGGGGGGCGTGGGCGAGCTGGCGAATATGCTCACGACGACGGCGTATATCCTGTTACCCTCCGTCGTCTATCAACGCCGCAAGGGCTTAAAAACGGTCGTGCCCTGTCTTGCGATCGCCTGCGTGCTCGGTACGCTCGTCGCGCTTTTGACCAACCGTTATATCAATTTTCCGTTGTATATGGGGGATAACGCGGCGGCGGTGTTTGCCGAAAGCTTTTGGCTGATCGTGGCGTTCAACCTCGTCAAAACCGTTTCCGTTTCCCTTTTGACTATGCTTTTGTATAAACGGCTGTCGAATTTCTTGAAAAAAATGAAAATTTGATTGCAAGTGAGAAAAATATTTGCTATAATAATGCTATGAGTACTTTTATTTCGAGATCGCGAGAGGATACGGAAAATTTTGCGCGCGAATACGCCAAAACGCTGAAAAAAGGGGACGTCCTCCTTTTGGACGGCGATATGGGCGCGGGTAAGACGGTGTTTGCCAAGGGTATCGCAAAAGGGTTGGGTATAAAAGAGGAAGTGACCAGCCCCACCTACGCGTATATGAACGATTACGACGGCGTGCTGTTTCACTACGATTGCTACCGTATCGAAAGCGTGGAGCAGGCGGAGCGGTTGGGGCTTGGCGATTATTTCGATATGGGCGGGATATGCCTCGTCGAGTGGGCGCAAAATATCGCGGCGCTGTTGCCCGAGCGAGTCAAGAGGGTACGCATTAAAAAAGTAAGCGAAAACGAAAGAGAGATAGAATATTGAAAAACTTTTTAGCGGTGGATACGAGCAATTCCTATATGAGCGTGGTGGCGGCAAAGGACGGAAGGATATTTTCGTCGTTTACGCCCGATTGCGCTATGAAGCATTCCGTTTTGCTTATGCAAAAGATAGACGAGGCGTTCGAGCGCTTGCAAATGACGGCAACCGATTGCGACTTTTTTGCCGCCGTCGTCGGCGCCGGCTCGTTCACGGGGATCCGTATCGGCATTTCCGCGATCAAGGGCTTTTGCCTTGCGACGGGAAAGCCCTCGCTTTCGGTAACTTCTTTCGACGCTATGGCATATAATGCGATAGACGAAGCAACGGAGGGCAAGATCCTTTGCCTCGTCGACGCCTTACACGGCTCGTATTACGCCTGCGGCTACGAAAAGGGCGCGATCTGCTATCCGCCCGCCTATATCTCGGAAGCGGAGGTCCTTTCCCTGCAAGAGAGCGGCTATACCCTCGTTTCTTCGGATATTTTGCCTATCAAAACGAGGCTCGTCGATCCGACGGAAGGCTTGAAAAACGCAACGCTCGCCCTTGCTGCGGCAGGAAAATTCGGCGAGCTTAACGCATTGTATATTCGAAAAAGCTCCGCGGAAATCAACGCGGCGAGGGGTTGATATGTATACCCTTCGCGATATTACGCCGTACGATTGCAAAGCGCTCGTCGATTTAGAGAGCGAATGCTTTTCCGCTCCGTGGACGGAGGGCTTGCTCGTCGGCGCCTTTGCACGCGTCGATTTTTACGGGCTTTTGATAGAGGAAAACGGGGAAATTCTCGGCTATATATGCGGCACGAGCCTGTTTGAAACGGCGGAGATCGCACGCGTTTGCGTGCGTAAGGCGCACCGTAAAAGGGGCTTGGGCGGCGCGCTCTTGGACGCGTACGAACGAAAGGTGAGATCGCTCGGCGCGGAGCGGATATTCTTAGAGGTGCGCGTATCCAACGCCGCCGCGCTTTCGTTGTACGAAAGCCGCGGCTTTACCCGTCAACGCGTGCGGGAAAAATATTACGCCGACGGCGAGGCGGCGGTGGAGATGAAAAAGGAGCTGTAAAGCCGAGGAGGGCGGAAAGGCGGTCAATTTATCCGAGGTCTCGTTTATACAAAAGGGTAGGGGAAAGGATATGCTTTTTTTGCACGGCTATCTCTCCTCCAAGGAAGCTTTCAACGCGCAGATCGCCTATTTTTCTCAATTTTACCGCGTGACCGCTATCGATTTTTTGGGGTTTGGCAAAAGCGGACCGCTTAAAAGCGCGTTTTCCGTAGCCGATTACGCCGCTTGGACGAAAGAGGTGATCGAGCTTTTGGGCGTAAAAAATCCGCATATCGTCGCTCATTCGTTCGGTTGCCGCGTCGCCGTAAAAATGGCGAGTACGCACAAGACCGCGTTCGATAAGCTCGTGCTCACCGGTCCTGCCGGCGTGATCTTAAAAAGGGGGCTTTCCTACCGCTTCAAGGTGGGCTTATACCGTTTCGTCAAGCGGTTTGCGCCGCGGTTCGCGGAAAGGCGGTTCGGGAGCGCGGAATACCGTTCGTTGCCGCCGCTGATGAAAGAAAGCTATAAAAAAATCGTAAACGAAGATTTACGCGAATGTGCGAAAGGGGTGCTTCGGGAGGTGCTTCTCGTCGAGGGGAAAGCGGATAAGACCACGCCGCTTGCCGAAGCGGAGGCGTATTTACGGGCGTTTCCCTACGCCAAGCTCGTCCAAACGGAGGGCGGTCATTTCGCCTTTGCGGAAAATCCCGTTGCGTTTAATCTTATCGTAGAGGAATTTTTATATGGTTGACATGTGGATACGAATGATTGCGAGCGTCGTTTGCGCCCTCGTCTTTTGCGTAGCGACGATCAAGCTGCTCGGCGCGGTGCAGCAAAGCGGCTATAAAAGCGGCGCGTTTTTGCGTTGGCTCAAGCGTAAGGATAATATGGCGTTCAACCGCTTGAGCGTGCTGGCGCTTTGTCTTGCGCTTGCCTCGACGATCGCTTCGCTTTGCTTTTCTTTCTTGGGCGAAAGGCTCGCCCTCGTCGTATCCGCACTCCCGTTCTTCGCCCTGTGGCTACTGTATTTCGTAGCCGATAGAAGGTACGCCCTCAAAGTACCCGTTAACTATACGGGTAGGGTCAAACGGCTGTTTGCCGTCTACCTCCTTTTTACCGCCGTCGTTTCGTACGCGCTGATCGCGCTTTTGTCCTTTCTTCGCGTCGTAAACGGCTCTACGCTTTACGCGCTCGTGGCGTACGTACCCTTTGCGGTCATGCCGCCGCTCTTGCCCTTGCTGCTTGCCGCGGCGAACGCGTGCAGCGCGGTCTTTGAAAACGCGCGCAATAAAAAATTCGTCAAACGGGCGGGGCAGGTATTAGACGAACGCAAGCTTATTCGCGTGGGCGTCGTAGGCAGCTACGGCAAGACCTCCGTAAAAAACATTTTGAACGGGATACTCTCGCAAAAATACAAAACGCTCGCCACGCCGCAATCGTACAACACGCCCGTCGGGATCGCCAAGACGGTAACGGGTGAAAACGCGGAGGAAGCGGAGGTGCTGATCGCGGAAATGGGCGCGAGGAGGAAGGGGGATATCGCCGAGCTTTGTCAAATGGTGAAGCCCGATTACGCGATCTTCACGGGCGTATGCGCGCAGCATATCTCCACCTTCGGCTCGGTGGAGGAGGTCTACGCGGAAAAGAGCAAGATACTCGCCTGTCCCACGACCGTATGCGGCGAAAGCTTAAAGCCGCTCGTCGGTGAAAACGCCAACGCGACGTTCGTCGAAGGGACGCAAATAGAGGAGCTGCAATTTTTGCCCACGGAAACCAAGCTCACCCTTTGCTTGGAGGGCGAAAAAATATCGGTAACGACCAAGCTTCTCGGCAAAGCCGCCGCGGAAAATATCCTGCTCGCCGCCACGCTCGCCAAAAAAATGGGCTTGACGGGGGAACAAATTCAAAAGGGTATCGAAGCCGTACAGCCCATTCCCCACCGTTTGCAGCTGCTTGAAAACGGGGGCGTGTATATCCTCGACGACGGGTATAACTGCAATATCGTCGGGGCGAAGGAGGCTGTGGACGCGCTCGCGCGGTTCACGGGTAAAAAATGTATCGTAACGCAGGGGATCGTGGAATGCGGCGTGTTGGAGGAGGAGCTGAACGGCAAGCTGGGCGCGATCATCGCGGCGGCAAATTTGGATAAGGTGATCCTCGTCGGAGAAACGCTCGTGACCGCGGTGAAAAACGGTTATCTCGCGGCAGGCGGCGACGGCGAAAAGCTGACCGTCGTCAAAACGCTCGAAAGCGCGAAGGGAGAATACGGCGGCTGGTTGCAAGCAGGGGACGCTATCCTTTTCCTAAACGACCTACCCGACGTTTATTAGAGGCTCTGTCCCAACCCTCGGTTGATTTTTGCCTATAAAATACGGAAGAAGCACCAAAGCAAAGAAAATTTGCGGAGGTGTTTTTTTATGCGGAAAGTGGCGGTGTTGTTTGGCGGTAGATCTTGCGAAAACGAAATTTCGGTGCTGACGGGCGTGTTCGTGCTCAACCTCTTGGACAGGGAAAAATTTTTGCCCCTGCCCGTGTATATACATACCGACGGTACGGCGTACAGCTCTCCTAAGATGCAGGACCTAAACGTGTTCAAGGAGGGCAAGCAAACGGGGTTTGACAGGGTGTTTTTCGAGGGCGGTTGCTTGTATACCCTCAATCCCGCGAAAAAACGGGTGAAGCGGCTCGCCAAGGTGGACGCGGCGATCAACTGCTGTCACGGCGGCTTGGGCGAGGGCGGCGGCGTTTCCGCGCTGATGGAATGGAACGATATACCGCTCGCCTCCCCCGATCTCACCGCCTCGGGCGTGTTTATGGATAAGAGCTTGACTAAGCTTATGATGCGCGCCCTCGGCGTGCCCACCGTCGATTATATCCGCGTGAACGAGCGCGACTATAAAAAGCGCGGCGCGTTTTTGCTCAAAAATATCGAGGCGCGTTTGAAATATCCCGTTATCGTCAAGCCCGCGCACCTCGGCTCGTCCATCGGTATTGCGCTCGCGAGCGACGAGGCGGAGGCAAAGGCGGCGATCGAAGCGGCGTTTTTGATCGACGATCGGGTGATCATCGAAAAATATCTCAAGGATAAAAAGGATATCAACTGCGCGGCGTACGCCTTAAACGGCGAGATCTTCGTGTCCGAGCCGGAGGAGGCGTACGGGGAGGGCGTGTACTCGTTCGAGGAGAAATATATCAAGCGCCGCGCGGACGGAACGGGCGCAAAGGCAGGGGGCAGGGCTTTGACGAGCGGCGATCTGCGCGAAAAGATCCGCGCCTACACCAAGACGGTGTATAAGCGTATGAACCTGCGCGGCGTGGTGCGAATGGATTTTCTCGTCTCCGAAAGCAAGCCGTATCTTTGCGAGGTCAATACCGTTCCCGGGTCGCTTGCGTATTACCTCTTTTGCGAGCGTATCTCGGACGCGAAAAGCTTCTTTTCCGATTTGATCGAGGAGGCGGTCGCCGCGCATAAGGAGGGCAAAAAGAGCCTGACGACGACGGGGATATTGCGAACGGTCAGTCTTTCCCGTAAATAAAAGGCTGTGCGAGGGAGCTTCTCCCTCGCTTTTCCTTTGAAAAAACGAAGTTTTTTATCGTCAAAGCGCGTTTTTTATTGCTTTTTTTGCGGGGGTTTGGTATACTTATACTTGCTATTTCAATAAAAACGGTCAAGGAATAAAAAACTATGGCGAACGGTGAATTTACCGATAAAGTAAAAATTTTGATAAGAGCGGGGGACGGCGGCGACGGTATGAACTCGTTCAAAGCGTTCAAGGGCAAGCCCGCGTGTGGTCCCGACGGCGGCGACGGCGGCAGGGGCGGCGACGTTTATTTCGTGGGCGATAAGGATATGAACGATTTGTTCCCGTTCCGCTTTACTTCGCGATTTATCGCGGATAACGGCGAGGTGGGCGGCACGAACAGGTGCTTTGGTAAAAGCGGCAAGAGCGTGTATATCAAGGTGCCCTTGGGCACGCTCGTTCGCGACGAGGAAACGGGCAGGCTCATTTGCGATATCTTCGAGGACGGTCAGGAGGTCCTCGTAGCGCGCGGCGGCAACGGCGGCAAGGGAAACGTTCGCTTTACCACCGCACGGCGGCACGCCCCCAACTTCGCGCAAAAGGGCGAAAAGGTCAAACAGCATTACGTGATCCTGGAGCTTAAGGTGATCGCGGACGTCGGCTTCGTGGGCTTCCCCAACGTGGGCAAGAGCACTTTGCTTTCCAAAATTTCCGCGGCAAGACCCAAGATCGCGAACTACCATTTCACCACCCTGTCCCCCAACCTCGGCGTGGTGCGCTACTATGAAAAATCCTTCGTGGCGGCGGATATCCCCGGGCTCATCGAGGGCGCGGCGCAGGGTGCCGGACTCGGTCACGATTTCTTGCGCCATATCGAGCGTACCCGTATGCTTTGCCATCTCGTCGATATTTCGGGCTGCGAGGGGCGCGACCCCGTCGAGGATTTCAAAAAGATCAACGACGAATTAAAGGAATACAGCGAGGTGCTCGCAGGGCTGCCGCAGATCGTCGTGTGCAACAAATGCGATATGTACGGCGCGGAGGAAAATCTCAAAGCGTTCAAGAAAAAGTACGGTAGAAAATATAAAATTTATCCGCTGACGGCGATCACGGGCGAGGGCTCGCGCGAGCTGATCGAGGGCATTTTCGAGGTGTTGGACACCCTGCCCCCCGTGGAGCCCGTACCCGTCGAGGAGGAGTTCGAATACAGAGCGAACGAGGATTTGAGCTTCGAAATATTCAAGGACGACGACGGCGTGTTCGTCGTAGTGGGCGGCTTGATCGATATGCTTTGCCGCAACGTCGTTTTGAACAATCCCGACTCGATGCAATACTTCCAAAAGATCCTCCGCGTGCGCGGCGTTATCAAGGAGCTCGCCAAAGCGGGCTGTAAAGAGGGAGATACGGTATCGATTGGGGACGTCGAATTCGACTTCATACCGTAAAACGACGCATATGCGTCGCATTTCGGCGTTGCCGCTCGGTTACGTACTAACGGTACGCGCCCTCGCGGCGCCTTGAACTGCTCGCATCTCCGCCGTTTTACTTCGCTCGGCTCCGAGTATACACCTATAGTTGTAAATCTCCCTTCGAGCAAAACCGCGTGTTTTGCGAAAATTAGGCGCACTCTCCGCGTTTTTACTTCGCTTAGCTTTGAGTATACGATTATAATTGTAAATGCTCGCGGCGCCTTGAACTGCTCGCATCTCCGCCGTTTTACTTCGCTCGGCTCCGAGTATACAACTATAGTTGTAAAGCTCTCTTTGAGAAAAACCGCGTGTTTTGCGAAAATTAGGCGCACTCTCCGCGTTTTTATCCGCTCGGGTCTAAGTAAATTAAATAAATAAGGAAAAACGACTATGATAGTAACTACTGAAAACATTACGAGTAAACAAAGAAGCAAATTAAAATCCATCGCGGCGAATTTATCCCCCGTAACGCAGATCGGCAAAGGGGGCGTCACGGA
>JAFURP010000042.1 GCA_017471785.1 Clostridia bacterium
CGCCCGTCTTACGACGATCCTTCTACCGCCGATATCGTCCGCGTCGAACGCGTGCATGGGCTGTCCCATTTCCAAAAGCCCGAAGTTGGTGATATCGACGAGGGGCGAAATGGAGCGGATACCCGAAAGCGCAAGGCGTTTCCGCATCCAAGCAGGCGAAACGCCGCCGCTTACGTTTTCAACGTAATGTCCCACGTAGCGAGGGCACAGATCGGGCGCAAGCACCTCTACCTCTACGGGCGCGGCGCTCGTTTTATGCGTCGTAAACGAATAATCCGGCTCTTTGAGCGGTTGTTTAAGCACGGCCGCCACTTCGCGCGCGATACCCAAAATGCATTGACAATCGGGACGGTTTGCGGTGATCGAGATATCGAAAACGTAATCGTCAAGTCCGACGATCTTCTTGATATCCTCGCCCACGGGTGCGTCCTTGCCCAAATCAAGCAAGCCGTTCACCTCTGCGCCCGCATAGAAATCGTCGTTGATACCCAGCTCCTCACCCGAGCAAAGCATACCGAAGGACTCCACGCCGCGAAGCTTGCCCTTTTTGATCTTTTTCACGCCGTCGGGATTCTTTTCGAGCATTTGCGGATTGGTTTCGCAAACGGTCGAGCCGTCGAGCGCGCAGGGCGTTTTCATACCCACGTACACGTTGGGCGCGCCCGTTACGATCTGCAAATCGTGCCCGTGCTCGCCGCAATCCACCACGCAAATTTGCATATGGTCGCTGTCGGGGTGGGGCGTGAGCGATCTTACCTCGCCGACCACCACGCCGTTTATTTTTTCACCGAGGTAGACGAGCTCCTCCACCTCGAAGCCGCACGAGAACAGCTTTTCGGCAAGCTCCTCGGCGGAAATCGTAATATCTACGTAATCCTTTAACCAACTGAAAGGTGCTTTCATTGTTCGTTACTCCTCATTATCTATTCTATACGTTCTTTTAATCTTCAAATTGTTCTAAAAACCTAACGTCATTCTCAAACAACGTCTTAATATTGTTCACGCCGTATTTGAGCATGGCGATACGCTCGATACCCATACCGAACGCAAAGCCCGTGTATTCGTCGGGGTCGACGCCGCAATTTTCCAAGACGCGACGGTTTACCATACCGGCGCCGAGAACTTCTATCCAGCCCGTGCCCTTGCAAAGCCGACAGCCCTTGCCGCCGCATTCCGAACAGCTCAAATCCACCTCCACGCTCGGCTCGGTGAACGGGAAATAGGAGGGACGGAGGCGTACTTTGGTAGAAGAAGTAAACATTTTCTTCGCAAACTCCGCGAGCATACCTTGCAGGTCGCAAAGGGTGATGCCCTTATCTACCACCAAGCCCTCCATTTGATGGAACATAGGCGAATGAGTCGCGTCGTCGTCCGAACGGAACACGCGCCCGGGGGAAAGGATCTTGATGGGCGGCTTGTTGTTTTCCATAACGCGGATCTGCCCTGCCGAGGTTTGCGTTCTTAAAAGCAAATTGTCCGCCAAATAAAAGGTGTCCTGCATATCGCGCGCAGGGTGATCCTGCGGCGTGTTGAGCGCCGTAAAGTTATAGTAATCCGTTTCGATCTCGGGTCCCTCGAACACCTTAAAGCCCATACCGGCAAAAATATCGATCAGCTCGTTTTTTACGAGTGTGATGGGGTGCAAAGCGCCTGCTTTATACGCTTTCCCCGGCATAGTGATATCCACGCGCTCGGCGGCGTATTTCTTTTGCATTTCCATTTCCCGAACGACGACCGCACGCGCTTCGAATTTTTCTTCGATGCCCTGCTTGAATTCGTTGACGATCTTACCGAACGCGGGGCGATCCTCTTTCGCTAGATCTTTCATACCGCTCATAATGCCTTTGAGCTGCGTTTGAAATTTTACCTTCAACTCGTAGAGTGCCCTGCCCGTTTCCGTTTGCTCCATTGCGCTTTCGATCTCTAAGCGCAACGCTTCGATTTTTTGCTTCATATTGACTCCTTAAAAAGTTTTTCCGTATTGACCCGCGAGAGCGTAAAAACGCCCTGCGCGCTTATCCTTGCGCGCAGGGCGAACCTTCTCCGCTGTACCACCTGCTTTTATACGGCGCTTGCCGTACCTCGTTTCGCGCGATAACGCCGCGCCGCGCGTTCCTCCCTACCCTTGCGTTTTCCGCAAGCTCAAAAGGACGACTCCAAAGCGAAAGGGTCGTTTTTCGTATCCGCGCGCCTTTCAGCCGACGAGCGCGCTCTCTTTGGAATACTCGGGAAAAACACCCACTTTTTCATTGCCTTTCTATTCTATGGTAATTATAGCGTTTTTTCGGGGAAAAGTCAACTGCTTTTCCCCGTTTTTCCTTATTTCTGCTTCAACAAATCGCGGATTTCTTCCAAAAGTCGAGTGTTTGCCGTCGCCTTTTCCTCCGCCGCTTTGGCTTCCGCCGCCGCGATCTCCGCCGCTGCCGCTTCTTCCGCCGCTTTCTTGGCTTTCGCTTCCTCTACGCGCGCCGCCCAAATCGCTTCCGCTTCCTTTTTGGATACCTTTTCTTCATAGCGGATCTTTGAGATCGCTTTCTTCTTATCGAGGTCTAAACCGTTTTCCATTTGTTCGCGCGCTTCCGCGATACCGTTCATAATTTTAACGATACTGAACAACACGAAAGCGATCAAGAGGAAATTGATGATCGCGCTGATGAACGAGCCCCAATCGATATAGATGGAGTCGGCAAGCACGATCGCGCCCGCCTCGTCGTATGCGGGCGAAAGCATAGTGATCGCACCGCTCAAGCCTTCCTCGCCGATAAGCGCCGCTATGAGCCAATTGATGAGGGGCTTCAAAATGAAATTACTCAATCCGTTTACGATAGCCGTAAACGCGCCGCCGACGATAACACCGACAGCCATATCGAGCACGTTGCCGCGCGTGATGAACTTCTTAAATTCGGTAAAGAATTTCTTAATTCTTCCTTCTTTCTTTTCCT
Organism: Clostridia bacterium; assembly: GCA_017471785.1. Lineage (GTDB taxonomy): Bacteria > Bacillota > Clostridia > Christensenellales > Borkfalkiaceae > Scatosoma. The sequence continues at coordinate 2,943 of JAFURP010000042.1, forward strand.
TTGCCATACAAGTACTTCCTTTTATAGATTTTATTAGTTACATTATACAGCAAAGAAAAGATTTTGTCAAGGGCTGAAAGAGAAAAAGCGCGATTTCTCGCGCTTTTCGTCGATTTTCGTTCCTTTTTATTCGTTTTCGATGGACGAGCCGCGCATCAAGTCGCGTACGAAGCACAAGTCCTCGCCCACCTCCTTGATCATTCGCATCAGCTCGCCGCGCGTTTCCTTGCGCTCGGCCTTGGCTAATGCGCAGGTATATTCGTTCAAAAGCGTTTTTTCCGTATAAAAAACGTCCTTTAAGCTATCGAATTCGTTGAGCGTGATCTCCCGTTTTTCCAGCTTCATTCTTCGCTTTCCTCCTTTTTGCCCTTCTTTTTCTCCTCGCCGCTGAGCAAGGTCTTGAGCGCGTCCCTGCGTTCTTGGTGGCGCAAAGACAGTTCCTCCATTTCCTTGGCGAGCGCGACGTCCATCAAAAGACGGGAATAGATCTTCGTCTTTTTTTCCGCCAAGTCCTCCACCGAGGCAAGCGCTTGCAAAAAGCACGCCTCCTTTTCCATCGTTTCCGTTTTTCGCATAAAAAAACCTCCCCTTATCCACCCAAAGTATGGGGAACTCGGAAAGGTTTTATTCGTTTATTTTTTACGGTAGTAGTCGCAATACGCTTTAAGCGTACAGCCGAGGCAGTCGGGTTTTTGCGAATGACACACGCGCCTACCGTGATAGATGAGCCAATGGTGCGCCTTGGACCAGTCGGATTTGGGCACGGCTTTTTGCAAGCCCTCCTCCACCCTTTCGGGCGTTTTGCCCTTGGCGAGCCCCAAACGGTTGCTTACGCGGAAAACGTGCGTATCCACCGCGATCGCGTCGCCGCCGAACGCCACCGAATACACGACGTTCGCCGTCTTTTTGCCCACGCCGTCAAGCGACATCAGCTCCTCCACCGTTTGCGGCACGACGCCGTGGAAGCGCTCGATAATATCCTTGGACGCGGACAGGATATGCCGCGCCTTCATACGGTAGAAGCCGCAGGAAAAAATATATTTTTCAAGCTCCTCTTGACTTAAAGCGAGCATAGCCTCGGGCGTGGAATATTTTTCAAACAGCTTCGCCGTAACGATATTCACGCGCGCGTCCGTGCATTGTGCGGAAAGCACGACCGCTACCAACAGCTCGTACGGGGTGTTATAGTGTAAGGCAGGCTTTGCCTCGGGGTATAATCTTTCCAGCTCGGCAAGCGCCGATTTTTTATCCGTCGATTTCATAAATACAGTATAGCACGGTTTTCGGTTTTTGTCAACCGTTTATTTTCCGTTATTATACGGCGTTACGGAAACGCGCCCGTTTATGAAATCCGTTTTGTAAAAGCCTTTGAACGAGGAATATTTCCCCGTTTTCAAGATCGCCTGCGCCCGAACGAAGTATCTCGCGTCGAAGCGCACGCAAAGTCCGCAGCCTATCTTCGCCTCTTTGGGCGTGGGAACCGTCGTCGCCGCCACGCCGTAACCGTTTAACCGTTCCGCGTAATCGAGGCTGTGCGAACGGGAGCGGAATACCGCTAAAATCATCATAGGTCATATACTCCTTTTTTTCGGAATACTATATTTTATGTATTACGCAAAAAAAGAGGTGCATCTATGATCTATTTCGACAACGCCGCAACGGGCGGCAAAAAGCCCGACGGCGTACTTACCGCCGTTACCTCCGCCGTCCGCGTTTGCGCCAACCCCGGGCGAAGCGGACACAAGCTTTCTCTTGCTATGGCAAAGCTCGTGCAAGACTGCCGAAACGCCCTTTCCGAGTTCTTCGACGGGTACGGCTACGACCGCGTGATCTTTACCAAAAATTGTACGGAAGCGCTCAATCTCGCGCTGTTCGGTACGCTAAGCAAGGGAGATCACGTGATCACGACCCGTATGGAGCACAATTCCGTGCTTCGACCCTTGGAGGCGCTGAAAAAATCGGGCGTGATCGACTATAGTATTTGCCAAACGCTCGACGAAGAAAACCTGCCGCGAGAGATAAAAAGCCTCGTCCGCGAAAACACGCGGCTCGTCGCCGTTACCTCCGCGTCCAACGTAAACGGATATATTCCGCCTATCGATAAGCTCAAAGCGGTTTTACCCGAGCGCGTTTTATTGCTTTGCGACGGCGCGCAAGGGGGTGGGCATATCCCGATCAAAATGCAAAAATCGGGCTTGGATATTCTCGCGCTCGCAGGACATAAGGGACTTATGGGTATTCAAGGCAGCGGCGCGTTGCTCTTTTCCGAGCGCGTCGAGCCAAAGCCGTATACGTACGGAGGAACGGGGTCGTTGAGCTTATCTCTCGATATGCCCGATTTTTATCCCGACGCGTTGGAAGCCGGCACGCTCGCGTTCCCCGCCGTCGTTTCTATGCTGGAAGGCGTACGCTATCTCGCCCTGCGACAGGAGGAGATAGCAAACAAGCTGTTATCTTTGACTGCATATTTGATCGACGGCTTGGAGGGGCTTTCGGAGTACGCGATCTATTCCAAGCCCAACCCCTGCGGCATCGTAGCTTTTAAGCATAGCTCCGTGCAATCGGAGTATTTGGCAAGCGCGCTCTCCTCCGTATACGATATCGCCGTACGGGGAGGCTTGCATTGCGCGCCGCTGATGCACGAGGCGCTCGGCACGCAGGACGAGGGTTTGGTGCGCGTATCCTTTTCCCATTTCAACTCCAAGCCCGAGATCGACGAGCTGCTTGCGGCTCTTAAAAAGCTCGCAAGCTAAATTTTCTTTAATTTTTCCACGATCGCGCGTAATTTTTTGCGTTGCGACGGATCGAGCATAGGCGAAAAGGTTTGATAGAAGCTTTCGATCTCCTCGTTGGAAAGAGTTCCCGCCCGCTTGCTTTTTTCCGCTTCCGCTAAAATATTTCGTAGCATATCGGCGCTGCTTTTACCGTCGTAGGCGCTGGCGATCTTTTTCGTCAGCTCCTCGGCGGAAGCGGCTTCCGTCTTTTCTCCCTGCGTTTCGCCTGCGTAGTTTTTGAAGCTTTTCATATTTACCTCCTCGACAAACGCCCGTTGGCTTTAGGCGCTTTTTATAGGCTTTGTCACAACAAACGGTTGATTAGTGCTTTGCACGGTTTGACGAGAATAAATACAAGAAAGACGAGCGTTGTGCGAGGGCGCATACCCTCAGCGGTCTGTAACCGAGCATAACGCGAAGTATTTCACAGCGTTTTTCCGTCAAAAATCAACCGAGGGGTTGTGACAAAGCCTTTTTGTATATCCTATTCCACGGAACAATTTTTCGACACTTTGGGCATATATTGTAGTATGGAAATTTTAATGCTCGTGCTACTGTATTATCTTTCACAAAACCCCGACTTTCCCGAAAGCGTAAAGCCGCTTATGGGGCAACTGAAAAATTCCCAACAAATGCTTTCCTTTTTGAACGATTTGTCGCAATTTACGCAAACGTTCAGTTCCTTCCAAAAGCAAGCGGAGCATAAAAACGCACCCCCTCCGCCGTCCAAAGACAAGGAAAAACACGAGCAAAAAGCGGAAGAAAAAGAAAAGCCGCAATCCCCGACCTCGGGAATTGCGGACGCCTTTATTCAACAAATGCTCGACGGATATTTGAAAAAGAACGGCTCTTAAATAATGGAAAAACCGCCGTTGACGGGTAGATCCACCCCCGTTATATAATCGTTTTCGTCCAAGAAAACGACCGCCTTGGCTATATCCTCGCCCAGCCCGATGCGACCCATCGGGATCTCTTCTTTGAGCGCGGCGATATCCTCTTTGGAAAAGCGCGCGTTCATTTGCGTATCGATCACGCCCGCGGACACCGCGTTTACGCGGATACCCGAATAACCGAGCTCTTTGGCAAGCGCTTTCGTAAAGCCGATAAGCGCCGCTTTGGAGGCGGAATACACGCTTTCGCAGCTACCGCCTACCTCTCCCCAAACGGAGGAAATGTTGACGATCAAGCCGCTCTTTTTCGAGATCATCGCTTTCGAAGCCTCGCGGCTGCATAAAAACGCGCCGCGCATATTGACGGCAAAGAGGTTTTCGTATTCCTCCAAGCTCGTATCCTGTATTTGCTTGAAAAGGGAAACGCCTGCGTTATTCACGAGGATATCCACGCCGCCGAGCTTTGCAAACAGCGCCGTCACGTCCTCCTCTTTTTCCACGGACGAGCGGTAGACCTCCAAGCCCTGCGCGCTCGCCTTTTGCGCGCTCGCTTCGTCCTTGGAATAGGTCACGCATACGCGATACCCTTTTTGCAAAAACGCCGCGGCGATCGCAAGTCCTATGCCGCGTACGCCGCCCGTTACCAAAACCGTCTTCATCAAATACCTGCCCCCACCGTTTCTACGATTTCTTTGGCTATTTGGTCGGGCGTTTTCCCGTCCACGTCCACTATGTAGTCGGCTACGTGTTCGTACACGGGCGTACGCTCTTGCAGCAGCCGCGCCAAACGGTCGCGAATACTCTCGGTAGAGGTTTGCAAAAGCGGACGGGTACCGTCCACGTTCAAGCGCTTGGCAAGCGTTTCGAGCGAGGCGCGCAAAAAGACGATCTTACCGTTCTTTTGCAAGACCGCGTTGTTTTCGCTTTTGAGCACCAAGCCGCCGCCCGTGGAAATGACGAGGTCGTCCTTTTGAGCAAGCTCCTTCACGATCTCCGTTTCCAGCTTTCTAAAATGCGCCTCTCCGTAGTATTCGAAGATGTCCGAGATTTTTCCGTGCTTATCGACGATCACGCCGTCCGTGTCGTACCACCTGCGCCCCGTAAGCTCCGCGATCTTGATACCGATGGTCGTTTTGCCCGCGCCCATCATTCCGCATAAAACGAGATTCATTCTTTCACCTCAACAATTTTTCAAGCCCTCGATCGCCGCGATATAGCTGCCTACGCCAAAGCCGCAAACCACGCCCTTGCATACTTCGGAAAGCACGCTGTGCTTACGGAATTCTTCTCGCGCGTGTACGTTAGAGATGTGCACCTCGGCGACGGGGATATCGATCGCCGCGATCGCGTCGCGAAGCGCGTAGCTGTAATGGGTAAACGCGCCTGCGTTGAGCACGATCGCGTCGCACGTCTTACCCAAGAACGCCTCGTGCAGTTTATTCACGAGCTCGCCTTCGATATTGCTTTGATAGAACGCCGCTTCGTCGCCGTTGGCTTTACAATAGGCGGCGAGCTTCGCGTTCAAGTCGTCAAGCGTTTCCGTGCCGTACACGCTCTTTTCGCGTTTGCCCGTCAAGTTGAGATTGACTCCGTTGATGATCAAGTATTTCATAGCAGTAATCCTCCGCTGAATTTATGGATTTACGATTAGATATTTTTCGTACAACGCCTTTGCTTCCGCAAAATCAGGCGTTTTTTGTAAATATAAACAATCGGCAAAGTACGCTTGGAAAAAGAGCATAGACGCGCCGTTGAGCGTTTGTAATCCCCTCTCTTTGGCAAGCCGTAAAAATTCCGATTCTCTCGGCGTGTAGATAAGATCCACCGCCGCGCTCGCGCCCGCAAACGCGCTTGCACCGACGGGGGAACGCCCCTCCGTATCGTGCATACCTACGCCCGTGCAATTGACGAGGATATCGTAGCCGCCCTCTTCGGGGTCGCTTGCCGCACCCACCTTCAACTGCTCGCACACCTCTTGCAGCTCCGCTTTATTTCTTCTATACAGCCAAACGCTTGCGCCCGATTTTTTGAGTGCCGCCGCCGTGCTCCTACCCGAGCCGCCCGCGCCGAGAACGAGTATTTTTTTACCCTCGACCGCTATCCCTGCCCAAGCGAGCATTTGCAAAAAGCCGATACCGTCCGTGTTATACCCCTTGCGCGTCGCGCTGACGACGGTGTTGACCGCACCGAAATCGAACGCGTCACCGACGATCTCGTCGAGGTATTCGAATACGTCGCGTTTATAGGGAATGGTGATATTGAAGCCGTCGAAATCGCCGAGCAGGCTACGCATCGCGCCGTCGAACGCCTCTGCCGTCACCGAAAAGCGTTGATATTCGCACGCTACGCCAAGCTCCCCTAAAATAAATTTATGTATTTTTTCGCTGTCCGACTTGGAGACGTCCTTGCCCACAAGTCCCAGCCGAAGCGTTTTGTCTTTCACCGCATACCTGCCCTTGTCGTTTAATAAAGCTTCAAGCCCAATTTATCAAAGAAATCGGGAAAAGAAATGGCGCAACATTCGGGAGCTTTGATATTTCCCCCTTTTTGCGAGGCGAGCAAGCCCACCGCCGCCGTCATAGCGATCCTGTGATCGAGATAGCTGTCGATATCGCCGCCGACGAGCTTGGTTTTTCCGCGAACGACAAAGCCGTCCTCCAGCTCTTGACAATCGCCGCCGAGGTTGTTGATCAGCTCCGCCGTCGTCTTGATGCGATCACTCTCTTTTACGCGCAATTCTTTCGCGCCCGTGATACGGCTTTCGCCGTCGGCAAACGCGCAAAGAAGCGCCACGAGCGGCAGCTCGTCGATCATAGAGGGAATATCCTCCGCCGTTAAGCAAATACCGCGCATATCCGTCTTTTCCACTAGGATATCCGCCGTTTCCTCACCCCCCGAAACGCGCCTATTCAAAAGCCCGTATTTTATTCCAAGGCGATCGAACGCCGTCAAGATGCCCGTACGCGTGGGGTTGATGCCCACGTTTTTACAAAGCGTTTTGCCTTTCAACGCGCCGAGCGCCATAAAATACGCCGCTGAGGATATATCGGAGGGCACGCAAACGTCCACCGCCTTCAACTCGCTTCTTTGCACGGTTACGGCGTTGCCGTTTACGCGGATATCCGCACCCATCGCCGCGAGCATACGCTCGGTGTGGTCGCGCGATTTCACCGGCTCGCTAACCGTCGTTTCACCGTCCGCGGAAATGCCTGCCAGCAGCACCGCGCTCTTGACCTGCGCCGAAGCGATCTTCAGCTCCACTTTCGCGCCCTGTAAGGCTTTTGGATATACGAATACGGGCGCGTGTCCGTCCGTCGTTCTTATATCCGCGCCAAGCAAGGAAAGCGGCTCGGCTACCCGTTTCATAGGCCGCGAAGAAAGGGACTCGTCGCCGTACAGCTTTGCGTCGATACCTTTGCCCGCCGCAAAGCCCGTCAAAAGCCGAATGGTCGTGCCGGAATTACCGCAGTTGAGCTCCGTACCCCGTCTAAAACGCGGCGTACCCTTTACGTGAAGCGTCGTGCCGTCCGTTTGGATATCGGCGCCGAGCGCGCGCATACAACGACAGGTGGAAACGCAGTCCTCCCCCATCAATGCGTTGGTGATCGTCGCCTCGCCGTTCGCGCCGCTATTTAACATAACCGCGCGGTGGGTCACCGATTTATCCCCCGGGAGAGTAAATTCTCCCTCGAATCGTTCTCTCGGTTTTATCGATTGCATACTTTCTACCTCTTACATTCTTTCCCTTGCCGCTTTTTGCAACGCTTCCGCATATTCCTCAAAGGGCAAAGCCATGATCGTCCATTCGTTTTTACGTTTCGCTACCGCCGTTTTGACGGTATTCTCGTCCGTGTTTTTTTTGTCCGATTTGGCAAGCTTCGCGCAGTCGGCTATTTCCGAAAAATCGGGCGTGGATACGGGCGCGAGCTCCAACGCTCTTTTCACGATCGACAGTAGTCTTTCGCCGTATTCCCGTTCGCAAGCTCCTTTTTCGATCGCCGTCGCCGTTTCGAGCAGCATACCGTACAGCACGCTTTCACCGTGTGAAAAACCGTAAGCAAGCTCGACGGCGTGCCCCGTCGTGTGCCCGACGTTGAGCGATCTCCGCTCGCCCGTTTCCTTTTCGTCCGCTTCCACTACCCGTGCTTTATGCTCGATACACGCGACGATCAGGTCGGTCAAAAACGCAAGGTCGTCGAGCTTATCGCCGTTATTTTCCAACAGCTCGAATATCTCGCCGTTGAGCGCCGCGTATTTGACGATCTCCCCTACGCCGCACTTGATCTCGCGCGCGGGCAGCGTTTTCAAAAACGAGGGGGCTACGAGCACTTCACGAGGCTGATAGAACGCGCCGACGATATTCTTTACGCCGCCGAGATCCACCGCCGTTTTACCGCCTACGCTGCTATCCACCTGTGCGAGCAGGGTCGTGGGGATCTGCACGCAGGAGATACCGCGCATATACAGCGCCGCCGCCAAGCCGCCGATATCCCCGATCACGCCGCCGCCTACGGCAAACAGCCGCGAGGTGCGGAGCAGTCCCGTTTCCGCCATTTTGGAAAGTATGGCATACAGCGACGGAAAGCTTTTGTTTTCCTCGCCCGCCGGCAGCACGAAAATTTCCGTTCCGTCGAAATATTTTTTGAAAAGATCGGGATAGAGCTCGTAGACGTTGCTATCCGTCAAAACGAAATTCTTTTGTCCCGTCGTCAGCGCGGGCAAACGCTTTTCCAAGGCGTCGTCGCCTACGAATATTTTCGCCGCCGCGCTGGGCGCGTTCAATGTGATCTCTTGCATAATTCTCTCCGTTACGGCAAACGGTTATACCGCTCGCAAGCCTCTTGCATCGTATCGCCGCCCAGCCGTTCGCTTACGACCGTGGCAAGCACCTGCGCCACTACCGCCTCCGCAATGATCTCCAACGCGAAGATCGCGCATACGTCGCTACGCTCGGATGCCGCCGTCGCTTCCGCGCCCGTGGCGTAATCCACCGTTTTTAAGCCTTTCATAAGAGTAGGGATAGGCTTCATAGCCACTTTGAGCACGAGCTCCTCGCCGTTGGACATACCCCCCTCGATACCGCCCGCACGGTTGGTCGCGCGGTAAAAACCGCCCTTGTTATCGGCAAAGATCTCGTCGTGTACGCTCTTGCCGCTGCTTGCCGCCGCTCGGAAGCCGTCCCCGATCTCCACGCCCTTGATCGCCTGTATGCTCATCAAGCCTTGCGCGAGCCGTGCGTCCAGTTTTTCGGCGTACGTCATCATACTCCCGAAGCCGCTCTTTAAGCCTTTCACGCGGAGCTCTACGACGCCGCCGGCGGTATCCCCCTCCTTTTTGAGCGCGGATATCCTTTCCACGGCAAGCGCGTCCGCGGTTTCGTCCATCATTCCCACCTGCGTCGTCTTGGCTTTTTTCAGCTCGTCAAAGGCGTAGACGCCCGTATCCTTTACGCCGCAAACCTCTTTTACGAAGCCGCCGATCTCCACGCCGAGCGCGGATAAGTATTGTTTATACACGCCGCCTGCGGCAACGCGGATCGCCGTTTCCCGAGCGGAGGCGCGCTCTAAAATATTGCGCGCGTCGCTTTGCGCGAACTTGATCACGCCCGTCAAATCGGCGTGCCCGGGGCGGACCTTGGTGAGCTTCTTTTTCTCCATAATATCCGTATCGCACGCGCCGTCCGACATACAAGCCGACCAATTCGCATAGTCTTTATTGTAAATACAAAGGGTCACGGGTGAGCCGAGCGTTTCGCCGTTTCTAACGCCCGTTAAAATTTCCGCCTTGTCCTTTTCGATCTTTTGCCGCGCACCACGACCGAAGCCGCTTTGTCTATACGCGAGATCTTCGTTTATCTTTTCCAAATCCACTTTTAAGTGAGAGGGTAAGCCCTCGATGATCGCCACGAGCGCTTTGCCGTGCGATTCTCCTGCCGTCGTCAATCTCATACCAGCCTCCTGATGCTTATACGTTTTGCGTCGAAAAGATATATTCGCCGCCTTGATGATCTACCGTTACGCGCTGACCGCCGCGCACCTTGCCGAGCAATATCTCCTCGGAAAGCCTGTCCTCGATCCGTCGCCGCACCACTCTTTTGAGCGGTCTCGCGCCGTATTGCGGATCGTAGCCCTCGTCCACGAGCGCGTTGAGCGCGTTTTCCGTTACGCTCAGCGTCACGCCGCGCTGTTCCAAAAGGCGTTTGGCAAGCGATTGCACGATCTTACCGCCGATACGCACGCAATCGTTTTGCGTAAGTCTATGGAATACGATCACGTCGTCCATTCTGTTCAAAAATTCGGGTCGGAATTTTTCCTTGAGCGCCTTGGTGACGTTCTCTTTCATATTCTCGTACTGCTTTTCGCTTGCGCCCTGCGCGCCGCCGCGCCCCTCGTCGCCAAAGCCGTAAACGCCCGTACGCTCGCTCGCGGCTTCCGCCGCGCCGACGTTGGAGGTGAGAATGATCACCGCGTTTTTGAAGCTGACCGTCCTGCCCTTACTGTCGGTGAGCCGTCCGTCGTCCAAAATTTGCAGCAATAAATTGAACACGTCGGGATGCGCCTTTTCTATCTCGTCGAACAGCACGACGGAATAGGGATTGGTGCGTACCTTATCGGTGAGCTGCCCCGTTTGCAGGTCGTCGTAGCCCGCGTATCCGGGAGGCGCGCCGATAATTTTGGACACCGATTGCTTTTCCATATATTCGCTCATATCCAAGCGGATCATTTGCTCCTCCGAGCCGAACATCGCCTCGGCAAGCGCTTTGCAAAGATCCGTCTTGCCCACGCCCGTAGGTCCGACGAAGATGAACGAGCCGATGGGACGGGAGGGGTCTTTCAAGCCTGCACGGGCGCGACGAATGGCTTTCGCCACCGCGCCGACCGCCTCGTTTTGACCGACGATACGGCGGTGGAGCTCCTCCTCCAAGCGCATCAGCTTTTCCCCTTCCTCCTGCGTGATCTTCAAAAGGGGGATACGCATTCTCGCGCTGACGATGGCGGCTACCTGTTCCCTGCCGATCGCCGCCCTGCCGTCCGAAAGCATCTTGGGGGCTTGCGCCTGCTTTAACGCCGCGAGCTTTTCCTGCGTTTTGCGTTTGTTTTCAAACGCTTCGGTGGCGAGCGCGTATTCGCCGCGCCGCTCGCGCGAAAGCCGTTCTTCTTCGAACGCGGCTTCCTCCCTTTCCAACGCCTTTAATTCCGCGCCGCCGTCCTCTAAAATGCGTACGCGCGCCGCCGCTTCGTCGATCAGGTCGATCGCTTTATCGGGTAAGAACCGATCGGTGATATAGCGCGTGGAAAGCTTGACCGCCGCTTCGATCGCTTCGTCCGTGATCACGATACCGTGATGCTGTTCGTATTTGCCGCGCAACCCTTTCAAGATAGCGATCGCGTCCGCCTCGGAAGGCTCTTCGACGAGGACGGGCGTAAAACGCCGCTCCAACGCGCTGTCCTTTTCCATATATTTTCTATATTCCTCGATCGTCGTCGCGCCGATCACTTGCAGATCGCCGCGCGCGAGCATAGGCTTCAAGATATTCGCCGCGTCCATACCGTTATCCGAGGACGCGCCTGCGCCCACGAGCGTATGGATCTCGTCGATAAACAAAACGATATCGCCGTCCTCCATCACCGCGCCGATCACGTCCTTGAGCCGTTCTTCAAAGTCGCCGCGATAACGCGCGCCTGCGAGCATACCCGCTAAATCGACGGAAAATACCGTTTTATTATACAGCTGCTCGGGCACTTCGCCGCGCACGATCATTTGCGACAAGCCCTCGATGATCGCGCTTTTACCCACCCCCGGCTCGCCTATGAGCACGGGATTGTTTTTCATACGGCGCGCAAGCACCTGCACGACCTTTTCAAGCTCCTTTTGGCGACCGATCACGGGGTCTATCTTACCCTTTCTCGCCCGTTCGGTCATATCCGTACCGTACGCGGATAATTTTTCGGAAACGGCGCTCTTTTTTGCAAACGCGTTGCCCTTTTCCAGCGTCGTCGCGCGTTGCGGCTTGCTCTCCGCGGTTTTGGCGCCTTCGCCCTTGCCGCCGTATTCGCTCGTCAACGGATCGAGCGACGAGCTTTCCGCTTGCATCTCGCCGAACGCTTTCTTATTTTTCAATACGGTAAGCGCGTTCTCCGTTTTGTCCTTGAGCGTTTGGATATCCGCAAAACGGCTTAAGATCTTAACGGCGAAGCAATCGGGCACCTCCAAGATCGCGTACAGCATATGCGCCGTACCCGCGAGCGTTTCCGTGTCCTCGGATAAGATCACCGCTCTATCGTACATCTTTTGCGTACGACGGGTCAAGCCGTCGTATTTGGAGTTTTTATCGATCTTGGCAAAGAAGATATCCTCGTATTCGTTCTTGGTCACTCCCTCGCTTGCGAGTATGCCGTAGGCGGTACATTCGGGTAAACATAAAAACGCGTAGATAAAATGCTCGCTACCTACGTAGCTAGCGCCCTTTTGCACCGTGATCTCGTTCGCGATCTTAAGCGCTTTTCTGAAATTTTCCGAGGCTTTCGTAAGTGGATACATAATCAGTTCCTTTATCAGTCCGTTCTCAATACAAGTTCGGGCAATACCTTATGCACGATCTCCGCACGCATCAAGTCGCAATCGTATTCGTCGGCGTTTTGCAAGCCGTTTTCCAAGCGGAAGGAGGCGGGGCGCATATCCGCGACGAAATCGTTGAACGCCTGCACGTCGCGCGGTTTGAAAAAGCCGAGCGCCATTCCAAGGCGCACCTTGATCATACCCTCCGTCAGCTCTTTGAGCGTCAGCACCGCGCAGTTGGTAAGCGCGCCGTAGGCGCGTAAACAGCTATCCCTTAAGGGGATCTTATCCGTTTTGAGCATTTGCTCGCGCGCGCGAAGCTCTAAATCGGAAAGGGTCATCGTCATACGGATCATTTGATCGAGCAGCTCCCGTTCGGATACGCCGAGCGTGCGTTCGTTGCTCACCTGATAGCTATACCCCTCCGCCGCCGTGCCCTCGCCGAACACGCCGCGAACGGTTAAGCCGCCCGCCTTTAAGGTGGGCATAAATTTTTTCAGCTCGCCGCTCGTCGCAAGCCCCGGCAAAAACATCATCACCGAAGCGCGCATACCCGTACCCAAATTGCTCGGACACGCCGTCAAATACCCCAGCTTTTCGTCGTAGGCAAAATCGAGGGTCGCCCCCAAGTCCTCGTCGATACCGCTGATACGCTCGTACGCTTTATACAGATCGAAGCCCTTGTAAATGTACTGCTCGCGCAAATGGTCCTCCTCGTTGACCATAACGGAGATGGATTTATCCGAGGAGATAAACGCCGTCGCAAGTCCCTTTCTCCGAATGAGCGCGGGGCTGATCAAATGCTGTTCTTGCAGCAAGGTCGCCTGCGTTTTATCAAAGCGCCCCATATCGCATTTTTCGAAATCGTCGATCTTTCCAAGCTCCTCTCCGACGAGATAGATGACCTCGGAGGCGAGCTTTTTATCCATCTTTTCGGGGAAAGGGTACGCCGCGAGGTTGCGCGCCAAGCGGATACGGGTGGAGGTTACGATCGTTTGGATAAAGCTTGGCTGCGCCATACGAATCCCTCCTCCGTCATACCGTTTTCCAGCGCGGTCAAGCGTTGTAAATACAACCGCGCGCCGTCGTAATCGCCCTCGGAAAAGAGCTTATCCGCGATCGTTTTCAGTTCGTAGCAACGCCGCGCGATCCGTTCGCTTTCCCCGCCGAGCGGACTTTTACCCTTGTGCGCTTCGCCGCCCTGCATTTTGGTCACGACGGGAAACAACACCCCCTTGAGCGTTTTATAACAGTTCGCGCAACCGACGAGGTTGCGCTTTTTTACTTCCTCCGCCGTCGTGCCGCAATAGGGACAAACGGACGCCGTTTCGCTCGTTTCGTCGGCGGCGATAAACAGCCGCGCGTAGCAATCCATACAGTAGTAGTCTACCGTTTTCTTGCCTTTTTTGATTTGCTCGTACGTTTTCGTCGCTTGATTTTTCTTACAATTTCCGCACAGCATAGTGTTCCCCACAAATTCGCTTATTCTTGACCGTCTTTCGTTTCTTGCGCCGCCGTTTCCTGCGCTTGCGGCTTTACGCGCTTCTTGAACAGGTAGCGGAAGAACGCCCAAAGCACCTCTAACACCTGTAAGGGTATACCCAGCAGGAATACGCACCAAAGCGCCGAGTAATCGTTACCCGTTTGCGACGCCACCGCGCTTATCGTCAAATACAAGCAGGTCAGGGATATCCAAATGAGCACGCTCGTCGAAAGGAAATTCAAAAAACGGTAGTGCCAAATACTCGCGTATACCACGAGCACGATCGCGTTGGCAAGCACCGCGTATAAAAACGCCAACCACCAGCTATACCCGGGCTTCCAAAGCACCATACTAACGAAGAAGAAAGTGGCTACGAGCCAAACGATACCGCTCGATAAAAGCATGATCAAAAGGTGTAGACCGCCCCCTCTCTTTTTCGTCTTGACAGGCGTTTCCCCCGACACGAGATCGTTGAGCGTGACCCCGAACATTTCCGCAAGCTGTATCAAAATATAGACGTCGGGCGCGCCGTTCCCAGATTCCCATTTGGACACCGATTTGTCCGAGTAATTGATCTTTTCCGCAAGCTCCGCTTGGGTAAGATTTGCCGCCTTTCGGTAATACGATAGATTTTTGGCTATTTTCTTGTTGATTTCGTTCGTATTTTCCATATTCCTATAATAACATTTTTTTTGCGTTTCGTCAAGTGCGTAACGGCGCTTTCCGCTATTTTTATGCGTAAATACGCGTTCCTTTACCCTATAAGGGTAAAAAATAAGGACTTCTCGCTCGGAAAAGTCCTTATTTCGTCCTTTTTTATCAATACGCTCTCGCGTAAACGATCACGTGCTTGGCTTCCTTACCGCAAACCGCGCATTTGTCCGCGCTCTCGCCCTCGGCGTAAACGCGCGCCGTAGCCGCCGTTTCTTCCTTGATCTTATCCTCACATTCGCGGCAGCCGCACCAACCCGCTTTCACGAAGCTGCCTGCCTCCACGCCGGCAAGGATCCCTGCCATATCGTCCGCATACACGATACGCGCTTCCCTGCGCGCTCTCGCCGCCTCCAACATATCCCTTTGAATGGTCTTGAGCAGATCCTTTACGCTTTCCGCCGCGTTTTCCAAGGGCGTTTCGAGCTTTTCGAGGGTGTCGCGACGGGCGCAAAGCATCTTGCCCGCCTCGATATCGCGAGGACCTAATTCGATACGCAAAGGTACCCCTTTCATCTCCCATTCGTTGAACTTCCACCCGGGGCTGTTATCGCTGTTATCGAGCGTTACTCTAATACCTGCCCCCTCCAAATCGGCTTTAAGCGCCTCGCAAGCCTCGATAACGCCGCCCTTTCTCGCGGCGATGGGAACGATCACGCATTGTACGGGCGCAACCACGGGCGGCAGTACCAAACCGCGCTCGTCGCCGTGCGTCATAATGACCGCGCCGATCAAACGGGTGGAAACGCCCCAAGAGGTGGTGTACGCCGTTTGCAAAACGCCCTCGTTACCCAAATATTTGATATCGAACGCCTTGGCGAAGTTTTGTCCGAGATAATGGGAAGTACCCGCCTGTAAGCTCTTGCCGTCGCGCATCATCGCTTCCATCGTATAGGTGGCTACCGCGCCCGCAAACCGCTCTTTTTCCGTCTTACGACCGGTAAGGACGGGCATTGCAAGGCAGTTCTCCGCAAATTCCTTGTAAATTTCAAGCATAGCGAGCGTTTCTTCCTGGGCTTCCTCCTCGCTAGCGTGAACGGTGTGACCCTCCTGCCACAAAAACTCGCTCGTCCTGAGGAAGGGACGGGTGGTCTTTTCCCAACGCATTACGTTGCACCATTGATTGATCTTTAAGGGTAGATCGCGATACGATTGCACCCATTTCGAGCACATAGTACCGATGATCGTTTCGGAGGTGGGACGGATCGCCAACGGCTCGGCAAGCTCCTCGCCGCCTGCGTGCGTTACCACCGCGACCTCGGGCGCAAAGCCCTCTACGTGCTCCGCTTCCTTGGTGAAATAGCTCATGGGAATAAGCAAGGGGAAGTACGCGTTTTGCACGCCGCGCTTTTTGAAACGGGCGTTCATCTCGTTTTGAATATTTTCCCAAATCGCGTAGCCGTAAGGACGAATGACCATCGTTCCCTTGACGGGACCGTAATCGACGAGCTTGGTCTTTAACACGACGTCGGTATACCATTGCGGGAAATCCGCGTTGATATCGGCTATTTGTTCCACGAATTGATTTTCTTTTGCCATAATGACCTCTCTTGTGCTGTATTGTTTATTCGTTGTTACGCCCCTCGAAGCTTCGAGGGGCGGTCAGGTTCAATTCTTTGCTTTTGGCTCGAACACGCGGAATTTTTGCAGCTTGAACACCTTATCGCAAGCGGGACAACGATGGTACGGCGAGGTTTCGCGCACCGTCAATTCCTTGGCACATTCGGGACAACGCACCTTCCACTGCTTGTTGGGATTCAACCTTTCCTGCGGCTCCTCCGCTTGCGGCGCAACGAACGCCGTAGCCACCGTCGGTTTTTCCTCGACGGACGCAACCGCTTGCCGTTGTTGCTCCTGCTGCGCCGTAGGCAAAGCTACGGGCGCGTATGCGGGATACGCGTAATATACGGGCACGTAAACGGGCTGCGACGGCTGAGGTGCGGGCGCTTGGTGATAGATGTTCGTCGTATGTTGCGTGGGCTGCGCTGCAACGGGCTCCGACTCTTCCTCCACCGTTTCGGGTTCTTCCTCTTCTTTGGGTTTAGACTTGAAGATACAATCCACGAGGAAAGCCACGAACGCGATACCCGCGACGATCGCAAAGGCATAGGATACGGGTTGCGTTTTATTTACGAAATATTCCACGGCGAAAAGTCCGCCTGCCGCAAGTGCGGTCAAGAATGAGAACACGCGGAAATTCTTCATGCCTGCGCCCTCGATACCCATACGGTTATATTCCGTCGAAGCGGTCGCGTGCTTGATCAAAACGAGCAAACAAAGCAAAATAACCGCTTGCAACGCAAAGGGCACGACCACTTTCATCAAACCGCCGCTCAAAGGATTTTTGAACGAAAGCGCCGTCGATACCACGCCGTTGAAATTGCAATTTTTTACGAAATAGTAGCCGATCGCCGCCACCGCCGCAAGCTGTACGAGATTGCGGAAGAAGTAGACGAACATACGACAAGGGCGTTTTTCCTCCTCGATCTCGCCGACGTTGCCCTTGGTGTGGAAATGGCTGACCGTGCCGCCGATAAGACCGCAAACAAAGTGCAGTAAAAGCCCTACGCCTGCCGCCGCGTACGCGAGCATAGTCAATCTTACCGCGCCCACGGGCAGGATCACATAGATCAAGAAATGGAAGATAACGAGCGCGCCGAACGAGCCGGAATACAGCTTGCCGAGCGTTTCCATCGCCTCCATATTTTTGTTATAGCCGTTTACGTATTTCAAGCTGCGCTTGGAAAGCCAACCGAGCTTGGAAAAGCATTTCAAGAAATTGACGAGCGCGGTGAGCACCACGAACGCGTACAAGATCGCCACGACCGCGTCGAAATAGCTGCGCGTAGCCGCGTTGAACAAATTTTTGATGGGCTTCCAAAATTCGAGGATCCAAAGCCTCGTGCCGTTGATCTCGAACGAGGGCAAACAAGCAAACGCGAGCATCGCGAGCGCGCCGAGCAAATAGAGCGTGCCGACGAATTTGGATTTGGAATGCGCCTTTTTTACCCTTCTTTTGAGTGCCGATGCATTTTTTGATTTGTACGTTTTCATTACGATCTCCTTTTTGCCTGTCCCTTTCACGCGTTTTTTTCCAAGCGCCTACGCTTTTGCAAGCGAATTTTCGACTTATACATAATTATACCGCGTTTTTTGGATAATGTCAATATTCTATCCCCCAAAAGTTAAGAAAACGCGAAAAATTTTTTCGACTTTTTTCGCGTTTTGCATCGTGTTTCGATTATTTTCCGAACACTTCTTTATAGCTTTCGATACATTTTTTGATAATCTCCATCGCCTCGTCGCGGTGGCAGATCTCTTTCACCGTCGTTTTCTTGTGCTCCAGCGATTTATACACCTCGAAAAAGTGCATCATTTCCTCGAATACGTGCTTGGGCAATTCCTGTATGTCGTAATACCCGTTATAGGTGGGATCTCCGCAAGGAATGGCGATGATCTTTTCGTCCAACGAGCCGCTGTCGATCATCTTGATAACGCCGATGGGATAGCAGGTAACCAAGGTAGACGGATAGAGCGATTCACCGCACAAAACGAGTACGTCGAGAGGGTCGCCGTCGTCCGCGAACGTACGCGGGATAAAGCCGTAATTGGCAGGGTAAACGGTGGAGGTATACAGTACCCTATCCAACTTCAAAAGTCCCGTTTCCTTATCCAACTCGTACTTGGTTTTACAGCCCTTGGGGATTTCGATAAACGCCTCGAACTGCTTTGCTTTGATCCTACTTGCCGAAATGTCGTGCCAAACGTTCATAATCTACTCCTATAATAACTATTTCCTCTTTTCGATTTACTATTTTAGCATATTTTTTTGATTTTTGCAAGAAGTATCGTAGGCTTTTCGCGACTTTTTGCAAAACGCGCCGCGGCAATAAAAAAGGCTCTTGCCGACGCAAGAGTCTTTTTTATGATAATTTTACGTATAATCGTCCACGGCTTTTCGGATATTCCATTCGTGTTCGGCAAGCAACCGTTCGGCTTTTTCTTCGTTGCAACCGATAATATCCCGCACGATACCGATCATTCTCTTTTTCAGCTTGATATTCGAGGGCTTCAAATTGATCATCAAATTCTCGTACACGTAACCGCTCTTTACCATCGCGCAGGTGGAGAGCATATTCAGGACGAATTTTTGAGCGTTTCCGCCTTTCATACGGGTCGAACCCGTGATGACCTCCGCGCCCGTATCCGGACAAATGGCTATATCCGTCAACTTGGCAAGCGCGCTGTCGGCGTTGGACGTCAAGCCGACCGTTACCGCGCCTTGCGCTTTCGCGTATTCGATCGCCGCCAACACGTAAGCTGCGCCGCCGGCTACGGAAATACCTACCACGATATCGTTTTGAGTGACGCCGTATTTTGCTAAATCCGCTACGCCCGCTTCCATCACGTCTTCGCCGCCCTCACCCGCTTTTACCAAGCATTTCTCGCCGCCCGCGATGATCCCGACCACCTTATCGTGATCGACCCCGTAGGTAGGAGGACACTCCGCGGCGTCCATGATCGCGATACGCCCCGAAGTACCTGCTCCGATATAAAACATTCTTCCGCCGTTTGCAAAAGCTTCCGTCGCTGCGTCTACGGCTTTTGCGATATTCTCCAATTCCGCTTCTACCGCACGAACGGAATTCATATTTTCCTCGTTGATGATCTTGAGCATAGACAGCGTGTCCATTTTATCGATATGCGTGGTTTTTTCGTTTCTTTGTTCCGTCTTTAACATAATTTCGTTCCTTTTACCGTTTTTTCAAAATTTTCTTCAAAACGCCCGTCGGCGCTGCCGCCCGCAAGCGCTACCGCCTTACGCACCGCTCCGTAGATGGGCTTATGCGTACTGAACGCCAGCTCGTGCGTTCGACCAAACTCCGCGACCATTGTTTCGCGGAATATCGTTTCGTTCGTTACGCCGCCGACGAACGCAATTCGTTTACCCTTTCCGACGCGCAATTTTAACGCCGAGCGTATGAGCTGAACGGTATAGCTCAAATTGTCTTGCACGATAGCCGCGCAAGCCGCGTCCTTTGCCTCGTAGCCCTTAAAAACCAAGGGACAAAAGCTTGCGACGAGCGCTTTACCGCCCAACAAGATCTCCCCCAACGCCGCCTTTACGCCGTTTTCGTATATCTCCCGAAAATACGCCGTCAACACCGTCTCCTCTCCGATACCGTCCTCAAAGCGTAGCGCCGCTTTCACCGCGTCCCGACCGTACGCGTAGCCGCTTCCGCCGTCCTCGAACAAATAGCCGTAGCCGCCCACCGTCCGACGAATACCGTCCTCGCAAATAGAACAACTGATACCCGTGCCGCAAATGACCGCAACGCCGTCTTTGCCCCGTAAGCTGACCTCCAAGGCGTTAATAAGATCGCTGCCGACCTCGATCAAAGGATATTCCTCCGCAAGCCGATCGCGCAAAATTTTCGCGTTGTCGCCGACCCCTGCGCCCGATATTCCTGCAAATACGTACGTATTTGCAGCCGAATACCCGTTTATCGTTTGGGATATCCCCTCGCGTAACAATGCCGCGCAAGCGTCCAGCCCGATATCGTTCGGATTGGAGCCCTTTTTGAGCAACCGCCGCAATACGGTCCCCGACTCGTCCGTTAAAACGAACTCCGTTTTCGTCCCACCGCCGTCAACGCCGAGATAATACTTTTTTTCTTTCATATACTATCGCTCCGATTATATATTATAAAGAACTTATGCCCTCTTGTCAATAGTAATTTTTGCAATCCGGATAGTGATTTGTGCACAAAATAATATTTTCAATACAATAAATACTATTGACTATTTTTTTTTGCTGTTTTATAATTATTTTAATAAAGCTACGGAGAATGGTCATGGCTGAAATCAAAAACCACAACGGTAGACCCGCAATTTTTATCAACGACGCGCCCTATCCGCCTATGATGGCGACGGTACGAACGATCCGCGATCAAAACGAGATCGTGTTTGACGGAGAGCATTTTCAACGCTTAGGCGAAGCAGGTATCAAAATTTTCTTCTTGATTTGCGATACCGTATGGTTAAAGCCGAACGCGATCGAGCTTTTCGACGAGGAAGCGCGCGCGTTGCTCCGAGCGATACCCGACGCGTATATCATTCCGCGCATCGGCTTACACCCCACCAACGAATGGATCCAAAGCAACCCCGACGAATGCGTTCGGTATTCGGACGGAAGCAGTCCCTCCGTCTACCTTTTCACCGAATCGTACGAAGCCCAGCTGCCTGCACACTACTCCCTTTGCTCGCAAAAATGGCGCGAGGACGCGGGCAAAGCGTTAGAGGAAACTTGGAAGCTTTTAATGCAGCTTCCCTACGCCGACAGGATCGTGGGCTGCTTCCTTGCCGCAGGCGGCACCTCGGAATGGTATTACCTGCTTTCCACCCTAAACGACGAAAATAAGACGGTTCTCGATCACAGCCCTGCTTTCAAGAGGGAATTTTCCGAATATTTAACGGAAAAATACGGCGCGGACGAAAACCTGCAAAGGCATTGGAAAAACGCAAACGCGACGTTACGCGAGCCGAACGTTCCCGATTACGATAAGCATTATTATTTACACGAGGTCGATCGCGCGTGCGCGATCCCTACCTTCAAGCCCCGTTTGCATACCAACTCGCCGTTGCCCACGCCGCCGCAAAACGGTACGAACTTCGGCGCGTTCGTGGATCTGGATAAAAACCCCGACGTTTACGATTTTTATCGGGCTTGGAATATCGGTACGGCAAACTCCATATTGCATTTCGCCAAAATCATTAAATCGCTTACGCCCGACAAGCTCGTCGGCGCGTTCTACGGCTCGCAGGGCTGTACGCAGTTTGCGCGCGCAGGCTCGTGCGGCGGTACGGTGAACGTTTTGCATAGCGACTGCGTGGATTTTTTAGCAGCCCCGGGGGTATACGAAAATATGCTCGCAGGCGGTTGCGTAGGTCAACGGGAGGTGCAAGATTCGTTTACTTTGCATAATAAAATTTATATCGTCGAGGAGGACCGTCGCACGCATAAGGAAAACCGTTTTTGGAAAGCGCGCGCGCAAATTTACGACGTAACCGATTCGATCAACGTATTGAAGCGGGATTTCGGAAGAACGCTTTGCGAGGACGTGCAAGCGTGGTGGTTCGATCAGCTTATCGGGGGCGAACGGTACAAATTCCCCGAGGCGTACGAGCTGTTTGCCAAGCAACAAAAGATCGCAAAAGAGGCGTATACCCTCGATAGAAAGAAGCAAAGCGAGATCGCCTTGATCTTCGACGAGGAGAGTATGCAAGCGGTTTCCTTTCAAACCACGCGCGACGGCGTGGAATTGTTCCGCAACTACGAGCTTGCGCGGATAGGCGCGCCCGTAGATCAATACTATCATAACGACCTGTCCAACCCCGATATGCCCGATTATAAGCTTTACGTCTTTATGAACGTATTCCTTTTGACCGAACGGGAACGGGAGGAGATCAAGGCAAAGCTCGCCAAAAATCACGCCACCGCCGTTTGGTTGTACGCTCCGGCGCTTTTAGACCCCTTGGCGACCGAAAAAATATCGACGGCGCACGTCGAAGCGCTAACGGGTATCAAAACGGCGCTTATCAACGATAAATTCGACGCCGTGTTCCGTTGGAACGGCGATAAGCACGCGATCTCCGAGCGTTTGGATAAACGCGCGTTGTACGGAAATTTCGATAGAAGAAGGACTATGATGCTCCTTTCCTCCAACGATCCTATCCAGCATTGGGACGTATACCTGTATCCGTTGGTGTATTCCGACGACCCTACCGCGCAAAACCTCGCTTATTTTTTGACGAGCGGTTATCCTGCGGTATCCGTGAAAGACACGGGCGCGTTTACTTCCGTATTGTACGGCTCCAAATTTATCAAAAGCGACGTCGTGCGCGAGATCGCCCGCTTCGCAGGCTGTCATCTTTGGTGCGAGGAGGACGAGGTTTTATACGCCAATAACAATTACGTCACTTTTCACGCTTCCTCCACGGGTAAAAAACGCTTGCGCTTCCCTCGCGCCCTTTCGCCCTACGAGGTCTACGAGGAGAAATTTTACGCGCATAACGTCACGGAGCTCGTCTTTGACGCCTACCTCGGCGAAACGAAAACGTTCCGTTTGATAGAAGAATAAGCAATGCTTATATATGCCCCCGAAACCGTCGTTTCGGGGGCTTTTTTTATTTAACCAAACGTTGCACCTGCTCGAAAACGAAAGCTTCTCTTTTGTCTTTACGATACGTTTCCACCGTTACGTTATCCAAGGTCAAGCCGTTGATATGCCTAAAATATATCCCCTTTGCAGGCAATATCCGTCCGTATACGTATACCTCCGGATAAGCTTGCGCGACTTCGGGCACGTTGCGCTCAAATTCTTGTACCCCGCCGTCCAGCTTCAAACGGATATTCCGTAAAACGATATTCTCCAACGGGCTCTCTTGCAAGCCGCAAATATTGCTCGTCATTTGCCAATCGTCCGTCGCTTTCGTCCCGTCAAAGCCCTCCGCTTTTCCGAATACTTTCGGGTCTTGGTAAAAATCGTTCGCTTTATAGCTGTAATAATTCCAAGCCACGATCTCGTACGGCTCGTACGGTCCCTCCGCCGTGATATTTTCCAGCGTTACGTTCCGTATCCTCCCGATCGCTCGCCCTTTCGGGCCTCTCATTCGCCTGCCGATATGGATAAATATCGGCGCGTTTACGTTTTGCATTTTTACGTTCCGTATCGTCACTCCGTCTATCACCGCACCGTCCACGCTCTCTATCCCGATACCGCCTATCCGCGTTTCCTTGATCTGGATATCCTCGATCACGATATCTTCAAAACCGCCGTTCGTTTCCGTACCGAACTTCAGCGCGTAGCAGCGGCTCTTTAATTTACAATTCCACACGTGGATATCTTTGCATACGTCCAAACGATTTAAGGTATACGAGGATTTGAACACGATCGCGTCGTCGCCAGCTTCCACTTCGCAATCACGGATACGCACGTTTTTACTGTTATCGGGCGAGATACCGTCGATATACACGCGCATTTTCAGTCCGTATATATCCACGTTTTCACAACCTGCGAAGTATACGCCGAGGTCGGTCGCGTTATAGATGCCAAAGCCCCCGATCTCTACGTTTTTACAGTTTTTGAGCGCGATACATTTTGCGCCGCGGTGCTTGATCCTCCGAACGTCGTCCTCGTCCCACACCGAGCGCATATCGATCCTGCCGTTGCCCGTTATGGAAATATTCTCGCAGTCTATCCCTACGAACATAGACGGGTGGTAGTAGGTATGCGACGAATCCTGATAAACGGGATAATCGATCTTTTCCTCTTGGGCGTAATCGTAGAAATCCAAGCTACCCAAAATTTCCGCGCCCTCGTCGATAACGATACGCACGTTGCTCTTTAAGAAAACGGTAGAAAGCACGTACCTGCCCTTGGGGAATACGACCTCGCCGCCGCCTGCAAACGCACATTCGTCTATGGCTTTTTGCACCGCCGCCGTTTGTAAAATTTCCTCGCCGCCGTTCGGCGTTATATATTTCGAAACGTTGAATTTTTTATCTTGCATTGTCGTTTTTACTTACGACGATAACCGCGCCCCCTCGTGGAAGCCGCGGTTTCGTGTTTTTCGTCCGTTTTAATAGGGAATAACGAAAGTCGCTTCCCCAGCCTTATGGCAAAGCGTAAGCTTGCCGCCCTCGAGCGCCACGTCCTCGCGCTCGCCGTTTTTATACAGCGCCGCGTGCGCGTAGCTTTCGTCGAAAGCAAGGGTGATCGCTTGCTCCACGCCCGTATGCTCGGGGTCAACTACGTTTTGCGCCATATACATATAGCGGTCGTTTTCTTTATCGTACAACTCGGTCACGAGCGCACATTCCTTGTCAATGGACACGCTCTCGAGCCTTTGGAAAGCGTTGCCGCGCTGCGCCTCGCGTATATGTTCAACGCTATATGCGGGCGAGGGAGCGGAATATACGTTGCTCGTTACGTAATCGAAGCTCATAATGACGGGCGCGAATTTTTGGTCCTCCGCCATGATTTTTTGCATAAAGTAGTACAGCTCCGTCCGTTTTCCGTAGCGAGAAATAAACGCCGTCCCGTCGGGGTAATTGGTACCGCCCTTACCGTTAAACTCGTTCCCTTTATTGAAATAGGTGTAATATACGATCTGCTTTACGCCGAAGCCCAAAAGCATATTGTTCAGCCAGCGCGCGCCCTCTTCCGTTACCCGTCTCGTTACGACCGCGCCGCTCCGACCGTTTATTTCCGAGCTCGTTTGCGTGGTGTTGGCAAATTTTACGCCCTTTTCTCGACATACGTCCGCCGTCACCTGCATACTGCGGATATACTGCGTGCGGATACCGTTTCCGCGTAAGGGATAGCTGTCCCACATAATATAATCCGCGCCGGTATGATCGATATACGCCCTCAAATAATTGCCGTACCGCTTATAACCCTCTTCCGCTTCGTTCTCTCTCGCTTTCTTTTTCGCAAGCTCCTCCGCCGCCGCCTTGGCAACGCGTTCGCTCTCTTTCGTCAGATCGTACGTTTTGATATTGCCCTGCTCGTCGCGGTCTTCACGGTAAATACATTCGTGCGCGTAAACGGATTCGGGGATCGTTTGATAATCCCACCCCTCCCATCCGGGATATCCCCAAAAATAGGTGTAGTCGGTGTAGACTTGATTGAGGTTGTATTGCACGAACGCCGTAGGACAAACGCGCTTGATCGCCCGATAGGTATCGCCGTAAAAGGTAACGTGCTTGAAGTTCGGCTCGTCCTTGAGCTGTACGCCGTAAAAGCCTTTATACCCCATATACGGCGCCATACAAGCTTTCACGTACGCGTCCACCTGCGCCTCGCTCTTAAACGGACTATGCTCGCCGACTAGCCCAAAGCCCATAAGGTCGATGATCATCTTCACGCCGTCGCCGTTTTTATCCGCCAAGCGTACGAGCGTGGAAGCGTTCGGGTCGGGCTGCCCCTGTTCGTTCACCGAAACGATACCCTCGGAAAGCCGTTGCAAACGGATATCGGTCATTACGATCTTTTCGATACCCGCTTCCACGGCGCGGTCCGTTACCGCTTTCGCCATACTGCTTTCCCACTCTTCGCCTTGATATTTACCTGCGGATTGCATCAATAGAATATCGAAGCCGCAAGCCTTGTATTCCTTATACCGCTCTACGGTTCGGAAATCCTCGCCAGCCGAAGCCCGAAGCACAGGGTCTTGAGTGAGATCCACGTTCCAGGTTCCGTCGTTGGGCGGAGTGTAACAATAAAAATCAAATCTATGCTTATACGCCGAATAATCGGGAACGTTTTTCATTTTCATACTTTACTTCCTTTTAATAGGGTATTACGAATACCGCCTCGCCCGCGTGCTGCTTGACCTCCAATTTGCCGCCGTCAAGCTTGACCGTCGTCGGCTCGCCGTTGCGGTATACAAGCGCGTGCGTATAGCCGTCTTTGAACTCCACGGTCGCCGTTTGGTACGCCTTTGCCCCTTGGTATTTGGGGTCTACGACGTTTTGGACCATATACATATACCGATCGTTCGCCTTGTCGTACAGCTCGGTCGCCAGCGCACATTCCTTGTTGATGGAAATTTCTTTCACCTTTTGGAACGCGTTGCCGCGCTGCGCCATACGAACGTGCTCGGTGCTATACGTGGACGGAGAAACGGAATATACGTTGCTCGTTACGTAATCGAAGTTCATAATGACGGGCGCGAATTTTTGATCCTCGGCAATGATCTGTTGCATAAAGTAGTACAAATCCGTTTTTTGCCCGTAATGCGTGATGAACGAGGTGCCGTCGGGATAATTCGTACCGCCTTTTCCGTCGTATTCGTTACCCTTATTGAAATAGGTGTAGTACACGATCTCCTTTACGCCGAAGCCAAGCAGCATATTGTTCAGCCAACGCGCGCCCTCCTCGGTGACCTTGCGCTTGTAGATCACGCTCTCGCTCACGCCCGAAACCTCGCAATCCGTTTGCGTGGTGTTGGCGAATTTAACGCCCGTGTCCCTGCATACGTCTGCCGTCACCTGCATACTGCGAATATATTGCGCGCGAACGCCGTCCCCCTCCAAGGGATAGCTGTCCCACATAATATAGTCCGCGCCCGTGTTCTCGATATACGCCTTCAAATAATCGCCGTAGCGCTTAAAGCCGATCTCGGTTTCCGCCGCCTTCGCTTTGGCTTTCGCCTTTTGCTCCGCCGCCGCCAAAGCCGCCTTCGCCGCGTTGGCGATCGTTTTGTCCGCGTTGTTTACGTCGTATAAGAGTATATTGCCCTGCTCGTCGCGGTCCTCGCGATACGTGCTCTCGTACGCGTAAACGGATTCCTCGATCGTTTCGCCTGCCGCGCCCTCCCATCCGGGATATCCCCAAAAATAGGTGTAGTCGGTGTAGACTTGATTGAGGTTGTACTGCACGAACGCCGTAGGACAAACGCGCTTGATCGCTTCATAGGTATCGCCGTAGAAGGTAACGTGCTTAAAGTTCGGCTCGTCCTTGAGCTGTACGCCGTAAAAGCCCTTATAATCCTTATACGGAGCCATACATTCGGCAACGTACGCGTCTACCTCTTCCTCGCTCTTAAACGGGCTATGCTCGCCGATCAAGCCCTCGCCGACGAGGTCGATGAGCTGTTTTACGCCGTCGCCGTTTTTATCCGAGAGAGTGACTTTAGCTTCGCCGTCGGGATCGGGCTCGCCCTGTTCGTTGAGCATTATGATACCCTCGGACAAGCCCTGCAAACGCCCGTCGGTGACGATGATCTTTTCAATACCTGCCTCATACGCGCGGTCCATGACCATCTTCGTATCGCTCGTTTCCCAATCCTGTCCGCTGTATTTACCCGAGGATTGCATCATTAAGATATCGAAGCCGCAATCCTTGTATTCCTTATACCGTTCCACGGTGCGGAAGTCCTCGCCTGCCGAGCCGCGAACGGCAGGGGTTTTGGTTTTGTCTATATTCCACGTTCCGTCGTTGGGGGGATTATAGCAATAAAAGCTTAATTTATGACTGTACGCCGAATAATCGGGCGCAGTAGGTGTTACCGTAGGTGTTACCTGCTTGTTGCAGGCAACGAGCGATAAACAGCTCGTTGCCGCCAAAGCAAGCGCAATTTGTTTTTTGAATTTCATTTCGTACTCCTAATCATTACAATTATGCGGTCGCAGTAAAATATTTAGTTATATGATTCGCTACCGATGTTTGAGAATTGATCGGCAAATGCACCTTATCTAACACGGTTGTTTGATTAGGTCTACCGTACAGCACTATGTTTCCTGTAAAGAAATCGTCGGGCGCAGGATAATTTCTTTGCGCGCTATATTCAAATACCACGTCACCGTTGTATTCGTTATCCGCAATTTTATATACGCTAACCTCTAAAATGGAAACATAACCGTCGTTACGCGATTTTTCCTTGACGGTAACAAACATTCTGAATCTTTGATCCGCCAACGTTTCATCTTCAAAATACGTTTGCCCTATGGAAGAACTTGCGCTCGCCAACACACCGTCAGTAGTTTTATCGGTTGTTACCAAATTACTTGAAGATAAATCGTTTTTCAGCATTTGATACCCATAAAAACGCGTAGAACTTTGGAACGGTCTAACGCTGTTCGTATCGCCCGCCATATCAAAGCCATTGGTCAACAATACGCCTTTTTGCCCTACCAAATTCTCGATATCCGCATCGTCGTCCACAAAATATCCTACCATTGGCATATTATTTCCCGTAAACTCTATAACGGATACATAACCAGTACCGTCATAAAGCCCATAGGAATCGCCCTTTCTATTCAAGGACAGGTACGACATATTCGTCGCGCCGACATTAGTCCAAGTAGCGCCGTCGGAAAGTTTACCTGCGCCAAGTTGTACATTGTTCATTGCATTAAGGCTCGTTAAAGAATCTTTCGAAATACTACCGATCTTTGCGCCGTAAGTAGCGTATTCTACCGCTGAATGGAAACCCGTCGTTTTGCCACTCTTTTCCGCCGTGGACGTTACGGCGATGGGAAGATTAACGAAGCCGTCGTACGCCGTAATACGCAAGGTCGTTTCGCCTGCCGTTTGCAAGCCCGTCAAAACGTCGTTTTCTACGCTCGCCACCGTGCCGTCGTCGGTCGTAATCGTAAGGTCGGTCGCGTTGATCTCGCTCGCGTACGTCGCTTTTAAGTCCGTTCTCGTTTCCCACGTTTTCAACGCGATCGGCGTAACCGTGGCTTTGTCCGTACCGTTTTTCATAACGATCGCTTTTTCGATAATGTTACCGAGCGCGTTCTTTTCCGCATTGCTATACGTAACCACCGTATCACGGAGCGCCTCGTCGGCTACTTGGGAGATGGTACGCGTTTCGCTCGGATCACTATAATAATACGTGCCGTCTTGCACGTAATACGCTACGGCTTGATAAGCTTCGTTGTAGTGCTCGTCTTTGATGGTTGCGATAACGCCGTAAACGGTATTATCCTTTTCCGTGCTCAAATCGCCCGTAGCGTAACGACAGGAAACGTCCGCTTCTACCGCTTCAACGGTAGTTTCCTTTACGCTTGCAATATATTGCAAATATCCGTCTACGACGTCCGTTGCTTGGTTAGCGTACGCCGTGACGACCTTCGAGGGTACGATCATCATACCCACGTAATCGTTATCGCCAAGCGAGCTTACAAGCTGGGGCGCGACCGTTGCCGAAAAACGGATACCCGTTTCCGCGTCTACGTAATCGTCCTCCTCCGTGCCTACGATCTTAACGGACGCACCTGCGTCGATAGAAAGCTTTTGCGCGTCTGCCGGTTCCGCGTTTGCGGTCAAGCTGTATACCGCGCCCGTGGTTGCAAGAGAAAGCGCAAATGCAAGAGATAATACAGTTAAAGCTTTTTTCTTAGATTTCATCATCCTTTTATACCTCCTTAATTTTGCTCGTCAAATGCAGACCAATATTCCTCTTCTTGGTCGTACACGGTGCCAACGACAGATTCCGTACAAATATCCTGCGGAAGATACTGTCTTAAAGTTACGATCGGGCTATCATACTTTTGTTTCATAGGTTTTCTCCCTTTTTTTATTTATGCCTTTCGGCTATTTTCTTCGTTTATACCGCCGCGGAAAGCTCTTGTTGTGCTTTCGCAGGGCTCTTGCTCTCAAAAATCGGATAAATTTTATCGAGCTTGGTTTCTTGATACGGTCTACCGTACAAGATCACGCTTCCGCTGAAATCGCTCTC
>JAFURP010000043.1 GCA_017471785.1 Clostridia bacterium
CCATTCCTCGGCGGTCACGTCGTAATCGGTCGGCACGGCTTCCGATTTGGTCTGATTGCATACGGTGCAGGTATACGTTTTGGTCGCGCCCTCCACTACGCCGTCGTTCCAGGTATGCGCCGCCTTGTCCGAAGCCTCGGTGCAGTCCGTGCCCGTACAAGCGTGCCAATGGTTGTCCGCGTCCTTGCTCCACTCGCTTGCGTATTCGTGCGTATGCGCAGGCGGATTAGCAGGCGGATTGCTCGTTTCTTCGTCCTCGCAAGCCGCGAGCGCAAAGCACGCGCTGAAAGCCAACAGTAACGATAACAGTTTTTTCATAAATTATAATACTCCTTGATTTTATTTTTCTATCAAAAAGTATTATATCATACCCCCCCCCCGTGTCAAGTTATCCACAGCCCTTTCGGAAATTTTTTCGAAATTATTTTCGGCGTTATTTTATAGGAGCTTACCACGCCGTCTACGACGGCTCGTAATGACAATAGTAAGAAAGCCGAACGCAATAACGGCACGATAAAACGCGGCGCAACCTAAGTTGCGCCGCGCTTTACGATTATAATTATATACCCCCCGAGCCGAGCGAAGTAAAATTGCGGAGAGTGCGGCATATTGCCGCAAATAGACGCTCGACAAGCTCGCTATTGTCACTACGCTCCTTACGGGTTGCTTCCGATGGGAGCTTTACGTTAGTAAACGAGCGCGGAGCGTTCCGATTTTATGGATAAGACGCCGTGCTATACGCGATTTTACCTAACGACAATCTTGAGGTGTACCTTCTTCCCCTTATGCAAAACGAACTCCTTGGCAGGGATAGCCATATTGCAATCGATCACCTTGCTTTCGTCCACCGAAACGCCGCCCTGCTCGATCAAACGCCGCGCTTCGCCCTTGGATTTGGCAACGCCCGCCGCGACCATCGCGTCCACGACCGTCGCCACGTCCGAAACCTCTTTCGTCAAAAGCTCCGCGTTACCGCCGCCGAACGCCGCGCGCGCTTGGCTTTGCGCGAGGTTGGCTTGCTCCTCGCCGTGCACCTCCTTGGTCAGCTCGTAGGCAAGCACCTCTTTCGCCTTGTTCATACGCTCGTCCTTATAACGGCACAGCTCCTCGATCTCGTCCAAAGGCAGGAAGGTGAGCAGCTTCATACACTTCTCCACGTCCTCGTCCGCCGTATTGCGCCAGTATTGATAGAACTCGTACGGGGTGGTCTTGTTTTCGTCCAACCACACCGCGCCCTTCGCCGTCTTACCCATCTTTTTGCCGTCCGAGGTGGTAAGCAGGGTAAAGGTCATTGCGTACGCAGGCTGCTGCTCCTTGATACGGATCAGGTTCGCGCCGGCAAGGATATTGCTCCATTGATCGTCGCCGCCAAGCTCCAACGCACACCCGTATTTCCTATACAGCACGAGGAAATCGTACGCCTGCATCAGCATATAGTTGAATTCCAAAAACGAAAGCCCGCGCTCCAAGCGTTGCTTGAAGCACTCGGAGGTCAACATTCTATTGACGGAGAAATGCGCGCCGATCTCGCGCAAGAAATCGATATAATTGAGGTCCGTCAGCCAATCGCCGTTATCGACGATGATAGCCGCGTTCTCCCCCTCGAAGCTAACGAATTTGGACATTTGCTTTTTGAAGCACTCCACGTTATGCCGAATGGTTTCCTTCGTCATCATAGACCGCATATCCGTTCTACCCGACGGGTCCCCGACCATCGCCGTACCGCCGCCGATCAAAATAATGGGCTTATGCCCCGCCTGTTGCATATGGTACATCGCGATCAACTGCATAAAATGCCCTACGTGCAAAGAATCCGCCGTGGGGTCGAAGCCGATATAAAAGGGTACGCTCTCCTTACCGAGCTTTTCGTACAGCTCGTCCTCGAATACCGTTTGCTTGACGAATCCGCGCGCCCTGAGCGTATCCATTACGTTTGCTTTCGTTTCCATAACCAAAAACTCCTAACCAAAAAGCTTTATATAAACGCTTTCAGTTTACACTTTTTCCATACAATTGTCAAGCGTTTGCGCCCCTCTACGCTTAAAAAACGGGCGTTTTTACCCTTTCCGTCTCCACGATCGTAGCCGCGCCCACGATAAAGGTCAAATTTTCCGTCATTTCCCTGACCACTTCCTCCTTCGTCCGCGTCGCCAAGCTCCAAAGCAAAGCCTCGTCCGCCTCCCTCTCGCGCGCCCGTTGCCGCCGCCGCTCCAATCCCTCCATATATCCGTCGAACTTCGTCATCTCATTCCTCCCTCTTTTTTATTTTTATGCCCACAGTATACCATATATAACTTGACAACGGTTGTCATATATGTTAAAATATTTTCATAAAAATATGAATTTTTTGGCTTTGTCACAACGAACGGTTGATTAGAGCTTTGCGCGGTTTGACGAGAAAAATGCAAGAAAGACAAGTAAAACGCGAGGGAGCGTACACGAACGTACGTGACCGAACGGTTTGCGAAGTATTTCGCCGCATTTTTCCGTCAAAAATCAACCGAGCGTTGGGATAGAGCCAATACAAGGACTGACTATGAAATTTACTATTTTACTCGAAATTCTTTTCGACCTGCTCGCCAAGCGCAGGCTGACGGCGGCGTATCTTGCGGAAAAGCACGGTATTTCGGTACGTACGGTGTATCGGTATATCGACCATATGTCGCTCACCGTACCCGTATTCGTCAAACGGGGGAGAAACGGCGGCATTTGTATTTCGGACAGCTACAAGCTGCCCGTCGGGTTTATGACCAAGGAGGAATACGAATCGGCGATCGAGGCGCTGGAAACGATGTATTCGCAGCTCCCGCAAGAACGCTTTTTGACGGCAAAGCACAAGCTTTCGGCGCAGGTAAAAGCGGAAACGCGGGATCGCGCGCTCTCGGGCGAGGTAGGCACGATCCTCGTCGACGGCGGCACTTGGGGGGACACGAAAGCCTTTTCGGACAAATTGCGGCTTTTTGAAGAAAGCGTCAAGGAAAGGACGGTTTTGGAGATCGAATACCGCTCCCGTTCGGGCGAAAGGACGGGTAGAAGGATCGAGCCGCACGTACTCGTATGCAAGCAGGCGGTTTGGTACGTCTACGCCTTTTGCCATAAGCAACGCGCCTTTCGCCTTTTCCGTTTGGGACGGGTATTTTCCGCCGTTAAAACGGAGGAGCGCTTCCAAAAGCGCCCGTTCACGCGCGAGGATATTCCCCTCTCCTTTTGGACGAACGAAACGGAGAGCGTGGACGCACGGCTCGCCGTTTCCGAAGCGGCGTTCGCGGACGCGCAGGATTGGCTGGGCGACGAGCATTTGCGCTTACACGGCGATACGTGGTACGCCGATATCACCCTGCCCGACGACGATATGCTCGTAAAAAAGATCTTGAGCTTAGGCGCAGGCGTGACCGTCTTATCCCCCGCCTCCCTACGGAAAAAGGTGGCGCGCGCCGCCGCGCAGATCGCAAACGCCTATCAAAAATAAGCGTATACCAAACGCGTAAAACCGGTGATCACAAAATCAAGGTAGCCTTGATGCAATCTAATCGTAACGAAAAGACGAGCCGCACTATCGCGTGACTTGTCTTTTCGTTTTCAAAATTTGTTTGCAATAAAATCTCTCAAATACACCGAAATATCTTGAATTATTCATAAAATCGTGGTATAATAGAACGGCTAAACGAACCAAACATCATAAGCGAGCATTTTTACAAAGGAGTATTATGCCCTTTTTACGCTTCCTATCGTTAGGATTTGGTAAAAATGCAAATTCCGACTTGATGGGAAGCAAGGGTATTGCTTGTTTATGATAGTTTGTTTAGCGACATTGGAGCTTGCATTTTTCGGTGCGCGACTTCGATGTCGCGCACTTTTTATTTTTCGCACGAAAACGGCGCATAGACTAACGCCGAAAAAAATATTTTACGGAGGGTTTTTCCATGAAAAAACTTGTAGCTCTTTTATTGGCGGTATGTACGTGTCTTTCTATCAGCGCAACGCTCACGGCGTGCGATGAGGAACACGCGCATACGTATAAAACGGAATGGTCGAAAGACGCCACGCACCATTGGCACGCTTGCGAGGGCGAGGCTTGCACCGAAGCCTCCGACAAGGCGGAGCATACTTGGAACGACGGCGAGGTCACGACGCCCGCAACCGCGGAAGCAGACGGCGTAAAGACCTATACTTGTTCCGTTTGCAGTCAAACGAAAACGGAAACCGTGGAATACGCCGTCGACTATACAGTCACGGAAGACGAATGGAAGATAAATTTCAATCTAACGAAAGGTCAAGCCCAAACCCAAGCGCTTTCTCGTGCAGCCGTAGGTCAAGCCCAAGCGCAAACGCTTTCTTGCGCGAATACGAAGCAAGCCCAAGCGCAGTTACTTTCCGGCAACGCGTCGCAACCTTTAGCGGAGATAACCTCGTACACCCTTTATGCGGAAGGCGAAAACGCGGGTACTACGGGCACGTCTCTTTTGAAAGTCACTCCCAACGCTATGTCTATTGAATTTTATATTGGCACTACTTTTAGAGAAGACGAGAGCGGTACGTATGGAAGCAGCGAAACCCTTTATCAAACCTTAA
>JAFURP010000044.1 GCA_017471785.1 Clostridia bacterium
GATCTGTCGGTTGCACATCTTCACGTGCTTTTTCACGCCTTGTTGCGTGGAAACGAAAAGGATCTTGGCTTCCTCGAGAATGGAAATATGATTGCTCACGGTAGAAATAGGTATATTGAGCGTTTTGGATATCTCGTAAATGCTCATAGGAGAATAGGTGAGCAGCTGTAAAATACGGATACGGTCGTACGAGGCGAGCGCGCGGGACGCTTTGAAAATATCCTCGGTATCCGATTCGAGATTGATGGAGTAATTTAAGTTTTTATTTTGACTGATAACGTTGCTCATAACACTCTCCAAAGAGATTATAACATAATTTTTGGCAAATGTAAACAATAATTCAAAAAAAATGTAGTAAAAAATTCCAAAGCGCCGTTTTTTCCGTTTTCGGGCGTGGAAAAAAGTTTCTCGAACGCCAAAATTTTTCTTTTGTCAAGAAAATATAACAAGTATGTTTCAAATCTATGGAAAATTAGCGCGTTTTTTCCCGAAACGCGTTTTTTTCGGCGGAGAAAAGCGAGAAAACGAGATTACTTCAAAAATCTTGAAGTTCTACCGAAAAAAAAGGTAAAATCTGTGAACTATCGGGGGTATTGACTTGATGAAACGGGGGTGTTATAATAAAGCTGTGATAAAATAAAGATAAAAACCGAAAATACCGTTACGCGGCTTGGCTATACGGTCGAACGCGGTAAATATATGGAGTTGTTATGAAGAAAAATACGAGATTGATGAGCGCCTATCCTCTATTCGTGAAGGATCCGTCTTTTTCCGTTTGGTCGAACGGCGATATCTTGAACGAGAGCGACACCACCCTGTGGAATTTGGATAGCAAGCGTACCTACGGGCTCGTGATCGCGGACGGGGAAAGCTATTGCTTCCTCGGCGACGCGCCGAACGTGAAAAAGCTTACGCAAACGGGCGTAGAGGTGACTGCGTTTAGAACGGTCTACCGTTTTACGGCGGAAAGGTTCGATTTGGAGGTGGCGTTTTTCTCGCCGCTGCCCTTGTCCGATTACGAAGTGCTTTCCTGTCCCGTGTGCTTTATGGAATACACGCTCACGCCCAAAACGAAGCTGGGAAAGGCGTCCGTTTGCTTGTCGCTCGGCGAGGGTTGGTGTTATAACGGCGACGAAATACGGGATATGCGCGGCGACGTATTCAAGACGGGCGACGTGGAGATCGGCTATTTCGGCTTGAACAAGCAAACGGTGTTCAACCGTACCTGCGATAAACGCGGCGCGGATTGGGGGTATTATTACGTCCAAGCAGATGAGTGCTTTTATCATACGGTAAAGGATTTCAACGCGCTTACGGCGGAGGAATGGCGTACGGATAAGGAATGTGAGAATTATCTCACGGCGAAGAATAATTACGAAAATATCGAAAAGCCCGCGTCGGGTAAGATCCCCGTGGCGTTCGACGATATCGTTTCTATCAATTACTTCGGCGAGGCGTTGCGCGGTTACTATCACGCGTCGGGCAAGAACGTTTTGGACGCGATCCGCGAGAGTACGGCGAATTACGAACGCGTTTGCAAGATATGCGACGAGGAAGAGGCGCGTATGCTGCAAGACGGCGCGGCGTTTGGGGAAGAGTATCTACATATTTTGAAAGCCTCCTACCGCCAGGCGATCGCGGCGCATAAGCTCGTAAAGGACGGAAAAGGGCGCGTGCTGTTCCTTTCCAAAGAATGCGGCTCGGGCGGCTGCGTGGCGACCGTGGACGTGACCTATCCGTCTATGCCCCTGTTTTTGGCGTATCGTCCCGAACTCGTCAAAGCGAGTATGGAGCCCGTTTTCGAGTTTGCGAGAATGGACGTTTGGGATTACGAATTTGCGCCGCACGACGTGGGTATGTATCCGTTTTGCAACGGACAATATTACGGCGTAAAAAACAAGGAAGAGGGTAAATACGGTCGCGATATCGGCTTTAGGGATTGGGTTTCGGACGTATTGCCGTCCTATTATTTATATCCCGCAGGTAGCGATATTTACGATTTCGACAGGCAAATGCCCGTGGAGGAGTGCGCGGATATGCTGTTGATCGGCGCTATGTATTTGCGTCGGAGCGGTGATAAAGAGTTTATCCGTGCCAACTTCGATCTGCTGCAAAAGTGGTGCAATTATTTGATCAACGACGGCTTGATACCCCAAAACCAGCTTTGTACGGACGACTTTTTGAGCCATATCGACAAGAACGTGAATTTGAGTATCAAATCGGTGGTGTCGCTCGGTGCGTTCGCGCAAATGTGCGAGGTGCTCGGTGCAAGCGGCGAAGCGGTTCGAAGGATCGCCGAAAAGCGCGCGAGGGAAATTATGGCTATGTTCAGAGGCAGACCCTCGCCCCTGTCCTTTGACGACGGCGCCGATTCGTTCAGTATGAAATACAACCTGCTTTGCGATAAGCTTTTGAAGCTGCGTTTGTTCAGCGACGAATTTATCGAAAGGGAAGTGGATACTATGCTCGCGCACGCGTGCGAGTTCGGCTGTCCCTTGGATTATCGCTCGGAAACGACGAAAACGGATTGGATGCTGTGGATGGCGGCTTTGACGGAGGACAAGGAAAAGATACGAACGATCGTCGGATTTATTTACGATTTCCTGACGAGAAGCGAGGATAGACGGGCGTTCCCCGATTGGTACGATTGTAAGACGGGCGCCGCCAAAGAGTTCGTCAACCGAACGGTACAAAGCAGTACGTTCGTATTGTCTTTGCGAAGGCTTATGTTGGGTAAATAACGGCACGAACGCGGAAAAGTTATAAAAAATTATTTTCTTTC
Organism: Clostridia bacterium; assembly: GCA_017471785.1. Taxonomy (GTDB): domain Bacteria; phylum Bacillota; class Clostridia; order Christensenellales; family Borkfalkiaceae; genus Scatosoma. Next base: position 2,783 of record JAFURP010000044.1, read on the forward strand.
GGAGGAAAAATATAATGAGAAAGATCTTTAAGAAAACCATTTGCAGTCTTTTAGCCGTAACGACGGCGGCGGTCGCGCTCGCAGGGTGCAATCCTTACGATGACGACGAGGTGGAGATCGACGAAACCAAAACGCAGTTGTACGTGTATAACTATAACGGTGGTTACGGCAGTAAATGGTTGGACAACGTAAAGAATCGCTTTGAAACGCAGTTTGCAGGCTACGAGGGCGAAAACGGCAAGGTGGGCGTACAGGTCATCGTCGAAAACGGCAAACGCTTGGGGACCGCGTATCTCGAGGTTATCGCGACGGATAGAAACGAGGTCATTTTCACCGAGTCCATCTACTATTACGATTTCGTATCGCGCGGGCTTTTGTGCGATATGGGGGACGCGGTCACCACGCCGCTTACCGAGTATAACGAAACGGTATCGATAATGGATAAGCTTTCCGTGGAACAGCAAAATTTCTATAAATCGGGCGACAGCGTTTACGCCGTGCCTTTCAGAAGCAACGTGCAGGGCATCACGTACGATATGGACCTGTTTGCGGAGGGCGAGTTCTATTTTGCCAAGGGCGGCGCGCCCAGCGAGTATTGCGAGTATACGCAAAACAACAACGAAAGCCCCGCAAGCGGCAGCTTTGACGGCGATCCTACCAACTATATGGATTATACCTTTACGGACGGCACGGACGCAAATAATATGTCGGCGGGTCCCGACGGGAAGTACGGCACGACGGACGACGGCTTGCCCGCTACCTACGACGAATTTTTCATTATGTGCGATAAGATGGTGGATAACGAAACGACGCCTATGATCTGGACGGGACAATACGCTACCAATTATCTCAATCACTTTATGGATCAGCTTATCGCCGATTACGAAGGTCTTGAACAGTTTAATATGTACTATTCTTTCGACGGTACGGCAAAGCACCTCGTGGACACGGATGCGTTGAACGCGACCGGTGAAGTAAGCTATTTACCCGCGCAAACGATCACCCCGGGGAAGGAGGGGAACGGATATTTGATGTCGCAATCGGCGGGTAGATATTACGCGTTGCAATTCTTCGAGCGGCTCATTAAGAATAAGGATTACTACGACGCGAAGTCCTTCAACCAAACGGAATCGCACCTCGGCGCGCAGTCCGACTTCTTGTACAGCAAGTGGGAATCGAGAAATATCGCTATGCTGATGGAGGGTATTTGGTGGGAAAACGAGGCGGAAACGGCGTTTAGCGAGTTGTCCGTTCACGATGGCTCGAGCAAGCTGGAAAGAAACTTCGGATTGATGTATTTGCCCAAAGCAACGGAAGCGCAGATCGGGGAAACGAGCACCTACGCGGATATTTTGAACTCGCTTTGTATGATCAACGGCAACATTAAAGAAGAGAAGAAGGAGCTGGCTCGTCAGTTCGTCCGCTTCTGCTTCACCGAGGAGAGCAACCGTGCGTGGAACGTGGACACGGGTACGCCCCGCGCTATGGAATATACGCTACTCGAATCCGATTGGGCGCAAATTTCCACCTTCGGCAAGAGGATCTATAATATCACGCAGGAGAACCCTATCGGTTATACCTATGCAAACACTACTTTCTATAAGGAAAACGCAAAGACGGTAGCGGTTGCGGCTACGGTTGGATTTAACAATCCGGGCGGCGCGGGCTTTGCCAACGCTTTCAAAAATCACGCCGATACGGCAACGGCGATCAAGATATTCGTAGACAGTAAGGATTATTTGAAGGATACGGGAGCTTGGTCGTAATTCGTAAATTCGTTGCAGTTTTCTAATCTACGGAGGGTAAGATGAAATTATTCAATGATTTGAAATGGAAGCTTTACGACGTAAACGTTGCCATTCATCAAAAGATGCATAAACAGCCGAAAGGATTGGGGAAGGCGTCCACGAGGAGAAGAAACAATCTGATCTTCTATATCTCTATGATGGCGCTTCCCATTATCCAATTCGTCATTATGTGGGGCTTTACCAACGTCAATACCATCATTTTGGCGTTCAAAAGGTTCGACGTGGAAACGGGCGAATACTATTTCTACGGCTTCAATAACTTTTTACAGGTCATCAAGGACTTTACGGGCGATCACAGCGCCGTAGCGAAATACGCTGTGGTCAACTCGGTGATCGTTTACGCGGTGAATCTCTTGATCGTTACGCCGCTCGGGCTGTTATTTTCCTATTATATTTATAAAAAGTTTAAGGGCGGTAGGGTGTTCCGAACGATCTTGTATATTCCGAGTATCGTTTCGTCCGTCGTTATGGTGACGATCTTCACCTACTTCGTGGAAAATTTTATTCCGCAAATGATGCATCAGTTGACGGGTAGACCGTTGGAGCTGGGGCTTTTGTCCAACCCCGAAACGACCTTTCAAACGTTGCTCGTCTATTCGGTGTTTTTCAGCTTCGGTTCGACGACCATGATCTATTCCAGCTCGATGTCCAACATCAATCAATCGCTCGTGGAGGCGGCTATGCTGGACGGGTGCGGCTTGATGCAAGAGTTTCTTACCATCACCATACCCTTGTGCTTCAATATCATCAAGTTGAATTTGGCTACCTCCGTTACCGGCTTTTTCACCAACACGCTCAGCTTGCACACGTTCTACGGTCTGGCGGCAGACGAAAGCCTGTATACCATCGGATATTTCATTCAAAAGGAAACGCTCAGCGGTGCGTCGAATTACCCTTATCTTTCGGCGTACGGCTTATTGATGGGCTTGGTGGTAACGCCGCTCGTATTCGGCTTGAAGGCGATCCTCGATAAGTTCGATCCGTATATGGAAAAGACGATATACGGAAAGGGGAGGGCGAAGAAATGAGTAGAAAAGTAACGAATAGAAGAAGCTGGTTTCCGATCGTCGGGTTTATCGTATTTCTCCTGTTTTCCGTCTTTCTCGTGATCCCTATGCTGTGGGCAATGCTCACCACCTTTAAGACGAACGTGGAGTTTAGAACGAATATGTTCGGACTGCCCAAGCATTGGGAATTTTCCAACTATCAAACGGCGATCGACAACTTTAAGGTGCAGATACAGTACGGCGCGGGCTTGCGTACGGTTAATTTGGTCGGGTTATTACAAAATTCCTTCCTCTACTCGATAGGCGGTACGTTTTTCTTCGTGGCTTGTCACTATATCGTGGCGTACTGTACGGCGAAGTTCCCGTATAAATTCAGCGGCTTCGTATACGGGTTTATCCTTACGCTGATGCTCGTACCCATCTCCGCTTCCCAAGCGGCGACCATCGATTTGTTGCAAACGTTCGGCTTGTACGATAATTGGCCGGGGTTTTTCTTCCAACGCTTCGGGTTTACGGGTATGTATTTCCTCATCTTGCACGAATCGATCAAGACGACCTCGCGTGAGATCTCGGAGGCGGCGGAGATCGACGGGGCAAGCAATTTGCGGATCATGTTCAGTATCGTTATGCCGCAAATGATGGGTATGCTGTTCACCATATTCCTCATCACCTTTATAGCACAATGGAACGATTATATGTTTCCGCTTATGTATATGCCCACGCATCCGACGCTTGCGTACGGCTTGTATCTTTATAACAATTCGGGCAACAACGCCATCGCGGCGTCCGTTCCCTTGCGGCTTTCGGGTTGTATGATCATCTTTATCCCCATGCTGGTAATTTTTATGATCTTCCACGATAAGATGATGGGGAATCTTTCGTACGGCGGTGTGAAAGAATAACGCTTTATCAAGGAGTAGTATTATGACGAAAAGAAAAACAGGTTTTATTATCGGTGCGCTTGCGTGCGTATGCGCTTCGGCTGCGATCGGCGGCACGATGCTCGCCGCCTCTTCGTCGGGTGAATTGACGCTCAGTCAAGTCGCGATCAACGAAGAATACGCGATAAACACCAAATTTGCCGTACCCGCGGCAACGCTTACGCTCGGCGGCGAAACCAAGGACGCTACCACCGTTTTATATCTTCCCGACGGCAGCGGCTATACCTACCGCGAAACCACTCTTTCGCAGGTGGGGGAATACACCATCGAATACAGCGCCTATTTCAACGGTAAAAAATACGCGGAGAACGTCTCTTTCGACGTGTATAACACCACCTATTCGGTAGATTCCCTGACGGCGAGCGCGACGTATTACGAAAACTACGAGTTCGAAGAATTCGACGGCACGAAATCGTCGCTCAAAGGGGTTTTGGTGGAGCTGCCCAGCGGCTCGGAGTTTCGATTCAATAAGCCCATCGATTTCAGCAATAAGACGAAAAACGATCCGTTTATCGAGTTTGCGGTGTTGCCCAACGTTATGGGCTTGGCGGACGCGCAGTATTTGTATTTTAAGCTGACGGACGCGCACGATTCCACCAACTACGTGCTCATCTCCTATCACGATATGCAATATCCCAACTCGGGTATTCCCGATAAGGGCGCCGTGTACGGCGAAAAGATCCCTATTTATTATCGGGACGACGGTGTGACCACCTATAACTATACGTACGGTCTTACCGACTCTTACGTAAAAGCAGGCGCGGCGATGCAGTCGCAGTCGGGCTTGAACGGAAGCGTGGTGGAGGTCAACAACAACTACGGGACGCAGGTGAGGACCTCCTTTCACGCGGCGACCACGATCGACCTCGCAACGGGCTTGAATACCGAATATTTCAGGGACGCTTTCTCGTCGACCTCTATCGATTACGCGGAAAGGTCCGTGTATGCGTACAGCGAGCTTTTGGATAGAAACTCCTTCGTTATCGATATGGACAGCCCCGACTATTTCCTCGATTTTTGGAACGGCTTCACCGCGGGCGAGGCGTATTTGAGTATCTATTTCGGCGATTATACGGGCACGACCTCCGCACGGATTTTCGTTTCGGATATCGACGGTAACGATCTAAGCACGCAAAAATTGTACGATACGCAAGGTCCGAAGCTGGATATACAGCTTTCGGAGAGCGGCGTTTTGCCGGCGATCAAGGGTATTCCCTATCCCGTCTACGGCGCCGACGCGCTCGATTCGTACGACGGCGTTTGCGAGGTAAAGACCAACGTCTACTATAATTACGGCTCTACGCACAGAAAGCTGTACGATATCAAAAACGGCAGGTTCACGCCCGATAGAGAGGGGTATTATACGATCGTATACGAAGCGAAAGATCATTCGGGCAACGTGACGACGGAGAAGCTCGTCGTTTGGGCGGACGACGAGGCGGCGGAGATGGAGATGTCCTTTTCCGCGCTGCAGCAGTCGGTCGTCGTGGGCAATTACGTATCGCTCGGACAAGTGAGCGTAGACAACGGGATCGGTAAGGTCAGCGTTGTAAAATCCGTTTCCGTCAACGGGAACGAGGTGGAGATCAAGAACGATAGCTTCCTTGCCAAAGCGGTGGGTACGTATACCGTTTCGTATACGGCGACCGACGAGCTGGGCAGGACGAGTACGGGCAGCTACGCCGTAACGGCGACGAGGAGCGATCTACCCGTATTTTACGATACGGTGACGTTGCCCCGTTATTTGATCGACGGCAAGAATTATAATATTCCCGATCTTTCCGCGTACGGGTATGCGAGCTCCGACGTGGGTACGCCGATCGCGTCGAAGAAGTACGTTACGGATAAAAACGGGCGTAGAGAGGTGACGGAGGATACCTTTACGCCTGCCGTCAACGCAAACGGCGATATCGTGAGGGTGGAATACGTCGCGACCGAGGGTACCGCGACGCAACCGCTCGTATACGATCTGCCCTGCTATATCGTAACGACGACGGGCGGTATCGATATGGCGAAATATTTCGCGCCGACGAGCGGCGAGATGACCTCGGTTGCCGAAAAGGACGGCGTGAAGATCGCTACGTCTACGAACGACACGAGCTTCGTGTTTATCAACGCGCTCGTTTGCTACGAGCTGGATCTGGAATGGAGCGTGGACGCGGCGAATAACGCGTTCAACCGCTTCGACGTATATTTGACGGACAGCGTGAACGAGGATATCCAACTCAAGTTCTCCTTCCAAAGAAGCGGTAGCGGTTCGACGCTGATGATCAACGAAAACCGCGCGCTGTTATATACCTTAAAGAGTTCGTTTACGGGTGTCGGCGACGGGTTTAAGCTCATCTTCAACGAGGGCGCGAATACGATCACGACCGAGTACGACGAAAGTAAGGAGCTTACGATCGACAGGACGTTGCTCGGCGAAGCGTTTAGCGGCTTCCCGTCGGGTAAGGCGTATCTCGCCTGCTCTTTTCAAGAGGTAACGGGGGCTTCGGCAGTCAAGGTAACGACGGTCAACGGTCAACGCGTGAATACGACGTTAACGGACAACACCCGTCCCAAGATCGTAGCGCTCGGCAGCTACGCGACGAGCTATCCGCTCGGCTCGACGGTAACGCTTTCCGAGGTGGTGGCGGGCGACGTGTTGGATCCCAACCTGCAATCGTTTACGATGAGCGTGCGTACGCCGTCCAAGAAATATTTGACGGTGGACGGCGTGGAATTGAAGAACGTAGCGCCTGCCGTATATACCTTTGAGCTTACGGAGTACGGCAAGTATACCGTCACCTATACGGCGGTGGATACGAGCGGTAAATCCAGACCGACCTCGTACGTGCTCGTGGTGGAGGACGACGTTAAGCCGACGATCGCGTTGGACGGCGAAGTGCCTAAGACGGCGGCGGTAAATACGGAGGTCGCTATTCCTATGGCAACCGTTTCGGATAACGTAGACGCAAGAGTTACGCTGTACGTATTTCTCGAAAATCCCGAGGGGTCCGTTTCGCAGATCATCGGCTCGATCGGTACCGATTATAAATTTACGCCGACGATGAAAGGGAAGTATACCTTGAAATATATGGCGTTCGATTCGACGGGCAATCTCACCATTCTCAATTATGAGATAGACGTACGATAAGGAGGATAATCAGATGAAAAGTATGAAAAAAGCGTTCGTATACGCGTTATGCTTGATCACGGTATTCTCTTGCGCGGCTTGTAAAAAGGACGACGATCCCACCCAAAACGGCGGTACGGGCGAGCCTACGATCAAATACACGGACGAAAAGCTCGTGGACGGCGGTAAGACCGATTATAAGCTGCTCGTGAGCGAAGCGCCCACGGAGGAGGAGCTGCTCGCCGTTGCGGAGTTCAACAATTTCTTTGCGGAAGCGACGGGCGGCTTGATGGAGATACGGTACGAAACGGGGGAAGCAACGCCCGAGGGTAAGTATATCTCCATCGGTGAAACGAAAGCGTATAACGCAAGCGCCGTGAAATTCGATTATAAGAGCCTGAACGCGTCCGGCTACGGCGTAAAGACGAGCGGCGACGACGTGTATATCGTCGGCAACAACAGCGGCGTTATCTACGGCGTATACGAAATGCTCGAGCAGCAGTTCAATTACGGCTATTTCGACGACGGCGTATACGAGATCGATAAGGCGGTCACGGAGGAATATTTGATCGACTTTAACGTGGAATACGAGCCGGCGATCGAATATCGCGTGGAAACGAGCAAGTTTCAATCGTACGCGAGCGACGATATGTATTTATACCGTATGAAGCTCAACGCGAGCAAGGAATTTCATAGAGTGGGTATCGCGAACGGCAGCTGGCACAATTTTTTCACGGCGATCCCGCCCAGCGTATATAACGACGTGAATAAGCCCGAAACCTATCATCCCGAATGGTTCGGTACGGGTATGGAGGGCAAGACGGACGATAAGGCGATCGGTCAGCTTTGCTTAACGCGCGACAAAGCGGGCTTGGCGGCGGAGATGGTCAAGATCATCGAAGGGCAGCTGCAGGTGGCGGAGGCAAATTCCGAGACCATCGATTATATTCATATCGGTATGCAGGATTTCTCGCCTTGGTGCGCGTGCTCCGCTTGCGACGAGGTCATTAAAAAATACGGCGGATACGACGTTTCTACCTACGTATTGTTTATGAACGAGGTTGCCGATCAGTTGACGGCAAAGGGCTTGGACGTAGGCGTTTCCATGTTCGCCTATCACGATACGGAGGACGCGCCGTTAAAGAAAAACGCGGAAACGGGCGAATACGAGCTCGTCAGTCAAGACCTCGTTTTGCGCGATAACGTGTCCGTTGTGTACGCGCCCATCAACGCCGATTATTACGAGCCGTTCAACAATATGGACAAAAACGCGAACGCGTATACCAATTTGCAGGGCTGGGCGAAAATATCCAAGCAGCTGTTCGTTTGGTCGTACGTGGAAACCTTCCAAGCGTACGCCGTGCCCTTCGATAATTTCAATTCCATGCAAACGAACGTCAAGCTTATGGCGGAAAACAACGTGGTTTGGCATTATCCGCAGGGGCAGCACAATAACGAAAACCAAACGGGCTTCAGCCATATCAAAGCGTATTTGCACGCCAAGCTTATGTGGAATCCCGATTACGATATCGAGGCGTTGACGGAGGCGTATTGTAACGCGGTATATAAGGACGCCGCGCCTATGATGCTGCGAATTTTGGACGAATATAAAACGTGGCGTGCGTACACCTTCTACGAATTGGGCGTAGACGGTAACATTCACACCCAGCCCAACGAAACGCATTGGAACGCGACTCTTTTGAACGGTTGGTTGGATATATACGACGAGGCGTATGCGGCGATCGAAAAATACAAGGCCACGGATAAGGTTTTATACGACCGCATTTATAACGCGATCAATTTGGAGACCCTTTCCTATCGGTATCTTCTTATCCAATACTTCCCCGAAAGCTTCACCAAGAGCGAGTTGCGCGAAGCGAAGCTTGCGTGGCGGTTGGACGCAAACACCTTGCGCTTTACTATGTATAAGGAAACCGAGCCTATTTTGACCCTTTATAAAGAATGGGGCATAGCCGATTGACGATCAAGGAGGATATTATGAGGAAACAAAGAAATCGTTTTAACGCTTGGATAGGAAAGCTCGCGTTGCTTGCTATCACGATCGTTGCAACCGTCTTTTCCCTCGTAGCGTGCAAAAAGGACGAGGACGAAAAAACGATGCGCTTTACCCAAGCCGCCGTTACCGTCGGTATCGATCTGGAAGTGGCGCTTAGCTTGGAGGGCGAATGGGAGAACGTTACCTACGCTTCCGCGAACGAGAGCATTGCAACGGTATCCGCCGAGGGTAAGGTGAAGGGCGTTGCCGAGGGTGAAACGACGGTCACCGCAACGAGCGGCGACTATTCCGCCACCTGTACGGTCACGGTCGTGGAGATCGTCGGCGACAGGGCAGCTTCCATTTCCCTCAATACCGCCGCGGTGGACCTGTTCGTAGGGGACGAGTTTACGCTCGTGCCTACGTTAAAGCTGGGCGCGGACGAAGTGAAGGATCCGCAATTCAGCTGGTCTACGGCAAACGCGGCGGTCGCTACGGTGGAAAACGGCGTAGTGAAAGCGGTCGCCAAAGGGCAAACGGTGATCACCGTCGCTTCCACGAGATACGAAAACACGGATAAGGAGATCGCGGTTACCGTCAATAACGATTACACCCTCGATTTTTCCCAATCGGGCTTAACGCTCGGTATGGTAAGTATTTTCGGGTATGAAAATACGGCGGAGATCGCGTACACGGCAAAGGTGAACGGCGCCGTGGAAAACGCTCCCGAAGTGGCGTACGCAAGCAGCAACGAGGACGTCGTTACCGTAAGCCAAGAGAACGGCAAGCTCGAGCTCACCGCCAACGCGGTCGGGCAAACGACCCTGTCGTTGCAATGGACGAAGGACGGCGATACGGTGACCTCGCGTATCGACGTGGCGGTTTGCGCGCCTAGAACGACCACGGAAACGTACGATTATTCCGTTTCCAAGCAAACGATCGATCTTGCGTACGTAGAGAGCGAAATGCTCCCTGCCGATCTGACGGTATCGGAGGTCGCGGAGGTCACGGACGAGCTTGGCGCGAGCTATTCCATCGCGGGCAGATCGGGCAAGGTTCTTACCCTTTCGGGAACGGAAACGTTGGGCACGGCGGGCGTTGCAAAGACGTTTACGCTCGATTACGGCGATTTTATCGTGGATATTCCCGTAAAATGCTACACGCTGGCGATCCGTACGGTAGAGGAATTTAACAGCCTGAAGGATTATATCGTCGAATATCCCAACCCCAATACCGATCAAGGCGGTATGGCGAAAGCGGTCTTGGGCGATTTCGTGCTTTCGGCGGACCTCGATTTCGAGGGCGGTATCTTCAAGACCTTCTGCGGTAAAAATCAAACGGGCGCGGCGGGCTATTTCGGCTGGTGCGCGAGCTTCGACGGGCAGGGGCACACCGTAAAAAATCTCGTGCTGGCGGCGGATTCGCACACGGGCGTATTCGGCTGTATCGGCTTCTACGGCAGCGTGAAAAACGTGGCGTTCGTCGATTGCGTGAATATGGGTCGCGGCGGCTTCTTTGCGGACTATATCTATACGCAAGTGGGCGTGGAAAACGTATTCGTCAGCGCAACGCAGACCTCGGGACAGGACGGCGGCTCTTCGTGCTTGCTTTCGCAAACGATCGATAAGGCGTATGCGAAGGTCAAGAACGTAACGCTCGTTGCGCTCAATCCGTTGGTGGGCAACAGCTACGCCATTGCGGAGAGCTTCCATTTCGACTCGATCGACGACTCGCTCGTAACGATCGGCGCGTCGGATACGCAACAATATAGACACGCGGTTTCGGAAACGACGGAAAACGGCTTTATTCATACGTACGCAAACGCAAAAGCGGCTTCGATGGCGCAGCTGCCGCAAAACGGCAGTACGACCTATTCGGTAAACGGCGACTATTTCGAAATTTCGTTTAACGGTAAGCTCGTATATAAGAGATTGATGCCTACGCAAGCGTTGGAAGCGTACGATTATTCGCTCGGCAAAAAGAGCGTGGATTTCTCGCTCGTTGGCGGTATCGACGCAAGCAATATCTCTTCGATCAAAGACGAGCTTGGGAACGACGTGGAGTGGTCGAGAACCGGTCAAGTGGTCACGTTTGCCAACCACGCAACGCTCAACGCCGCGCCCTCTACGGCAACGGGTGCCGTTACCTATTTGCAGATCACGGCAAGCGGTAACGAGTACGTATTGCCCTTGAACGTGTATTCGCTCGCGATCCGTACGGTAGCCGATTTCAATAGCTTGCATACGTACGTGGATATCAATACCGATTACAGCGCGGACGGCAAAGGCGACCCGTCGGTGCGAGGGTATTTCGTGCTTTGCAACGATCTCGATTTCGAAGGCGGCGAGTTCGAAGTATTTTGCAGCAGCGCGGAGATCGGCTCGGGCGGTCATTACGGTTGGAGCGCGATCTTCGACGGTAGAAACCATACGATCAGCAATATGAAGCTCGTGCAAAATTATTGGCACTATATCAACCGCGCCGAAGTGAATAAGATCGCGGACACGGACGCGCGAAAGGCGCAGGGCGGCGTGTTCGGGTTGATCGGTTGGACGGGTATCGTAAAAGACGTGGCGTTCGTGAACTGTATCAACGCGACGAAGGGCGGTTTCTTTGCCGACTATATCTACGCGGATAACAATATCGGCGTGCAAAACGTGTATATCAGCGCAACGCAAAGCTACGACGCGGCGGCGCTCCTTTCCAAAAATATTTCCGTAAACTACGCGGATATTTCGGACGTTACCGCAGTGCTTTTGAACGGTATTGGCTATACGATCACGACGAATACGGCAAACGGCAAGGGCTTAGCGTGCTTCCGCACCCCGTGCGTTTCCATCGGCGCGACGGATAGACAGGTCGTGGCGGGCTATTGCTTCATCGACGGTACGGCGATGAACAATATTACCAACTATTCGACGGCGCAAGTCGCTTCGGCTGCAAGCCTTAACGGCGTGGGTAGCGTAAGTTATGCGTTGGAGGGCGAGTCCTTCCAAATCAAGTGGTGCGGCGCGGTGATTTATACCGCGACGCTCGCCGCGGAATAAACAGGAATTGGTCTTTTCCCAACCGAAAAGATTAAAATAAAAAAATTCGGAGGTATAAATGATGCGAAAAGGTAACTATGAAACCCCGACGATGCGGCCGTGTCTTATCGAGCAGGACGACTTGGTCCGTACGTCGATCGAGCTGACCGACGGCGTTGCGATCAAGTTCAACGACGCCTGGCTTGGCAGCGGAGCAAACGGAGGTGTGGACGAATGAGAAAAACGGTTAAAAGAAAAGTAATGCTCGCGGCGGTAAGCTGCTTGGCGCTCGCTTGCGTATCCATCGTAGGCGTAACCGCGAACGCGGCTGACGAGCCGGAAAACGGCGGCAAATTTTACGCGCAAGCAGGCGCGTCGGTGCTTCTTAGCAAGACGACCTTGGAAAACCAAGATACCAACGGTATCCGTTTTACCTATATGATGTCCAAAACGCAGTACGAAAACAACGTGAGCGAGGTGGAGGGCGTTAAGACTTGGAACAGCGGCGTTTCCGTAACGGCGTATATCGTTCCCACGCATTTGAGCACGGAGAACGCCCAAGTGATCGCAACCGACGCCGACTCCGAAAGCGAGGCGATCCCCGCCGATAAATGGATTTGGAGAGCGGCGGACAACGCCTACGTGTCCTACGCGTATATGTGGAATATCGACGACGGCGTGTACGATTGGAGCCTGTCCTCCACGGCGAAAATGGTAACGGCGAGCGAAACGCTGTATACGACGGTGCAAACGCGTTCGATGGCGCAGGTCGCGTACGAAGCGTTGCAAGACCCGACGTTATATCCCGTCGGCAGTGCGGATTATAACACCCTCCGCGGCTATTTGCCCGAATATACCGTAACGTATACGAACGACGGCGCAACGTATACCACCGAAACGGTCAAATACGGCGATACGGTGCAAGGCGTGACCGATCCCACGAAAGCGGGCGGCTATAAGTTCGACGAATGGCAATTAAACGACGCGGCGTACGATACTAGCGCAGGCGTGTTCGGCGATACCGCTTTGACGGCAAGCTATATCGCGCCCACCGTGCTGCAAGCCTACGACTATTCGCTCGGCAACAGCTCGTATCCTATGGCTACGATCGACCTTGCGGAAGTAAACGCGACGAACGGTATCACGATCGGCGCGGTCACGGCGGTCAAGCATACGGACGATACGGCGATCGCCACCTCGACGGCGGAGGACGTGATAACCGTAACGGCGGATAGCCAAAACGTACTTACCGCCGATTATGCGACGGCAACGGGCGCGACGACGAACGTCGTTTTGTATACGGAAAATACCAACTACGTATTGCCCTTGAACGTATATTCTATGGCGATCCGTACGGCGGAAGAATTCTATAATTTGAGAACGTATTTGGACGCGAACGAGCAGATCGTAGGACATTACGTACTCGTAAACGATATCGATTATAGCACGTATAACGGCGGCGTATTCCCCAAGATGAACAGAGAGCTGACCGTTTCGGCTGCAACGACGAAGGGTTGGTGCGGCGTTTTCGACGGTCAAGATCACGTGATCGAAAACGTGACCGTCGTAAGCAACGGCACGAGCAGTTGTTGGAGCGCAGGCATTTTCGGCGCTATTTGTTCTAACGGTACGGTCAAGAACGTTGCCGTTAAAAATTCGAAGGTGGCTTCGGGCGTCACCGGTTACGGCGCCGCCTACGGGGGCGTTTTTGCTCACGCGATTTTCGGTACGGTCGAAAACGTGTACGTGAGCGGTACTGCCGCCACGGGCTACAATAACGGACCAAGCGCGTTGCTTGCACAAATTATTTATAACGGCGCTTCCGTTAAGAACGTTACGGTCGTGCCCACGAGTACGCTCTCCTATTTCAACTACGCCCTTTGCGGTAAGGTCAACAATAACAGTATCAATACGCAGATCGGGACGATCGAAAACGCGGTCGTATTGAACGCGCCCGAAAACAAGCTCGCAGGCGGCTACGCTACGGCGGCGGCTGTGCAAACGAAGAACGCGACCATTCAAGCGTATGCGGACAGCTCGGACGCGGCGGACGCGATCGCAAACCAAGCGTTGACGGCGAACGGCAGCGCGAGCTTTGAAGCCAACGGTCCCAAGGTCACGGTGAAGTGGAACGGCAAGGTGATGAACGAGGTCGCTACCGCGTACGATTATTCTCTCGGCAAAAAGACGATCGATTTCTCGCTCGTCGGCGGCGTTTCCGCGGCGGATATCACGGGTATCACCAACGCAAACGGCAACGCGCTCGAGTATACGACGAGCGGCGACGTGGTCACGATCACGAGCGATCCCGACGCCGTTTTGACGGCGAAGGCGCAAACGGCGACGGGCGCGCAAACCTCGATCACCGTTACGACGGCAAACGGTGCGTGCACTATTCCTCTTAACGTATATTCGCTCGCCATCCGTACGGTGGACGATTTCAACAGCTTGAATACGTACGTGGATATCAACACCGATTACAACAGCGACGGCGTTGCCGACCTGTCGGTGAAAGGCTACTACGTGCTTTGTAACGACCTCGATTTCGAGGGCGGCGAGTTTGAAGTATTTTGTAGTACTGCGGAGCTCGGCTCGGGTGGTTATAAAGGATGGTGCGCGACCTTCGACGGCAGAAACCACGTTATCAGCAATATGAAGCTCGTACAAAATTATTGGCACTATATCAACCGTCTTGAAGCGAACAAGATCGCGGACGACGACGCGAGAAAGGCGCAAGCGGGCGTGTTCGGTTCTATCGGCTTTGCCGGGTGCGTGAAAAACGTGGCGTTCGTAAGCTGTGAAAACGCGACGAAGGGCGGTTTCCTTGCCGATTATATTTACGGCGGAAGCTCTTCGACGGCGGGCGTGGAAAACGTGTTTATCAGCGCAACGCAAACGAGCGATACGGCGTCGTTGTTGGCGAAAAACGTCACCGTGAATTACGCAGGTATCTTCGACGTTGTGACGGTGGCGTTGGGTAACGATTTCGCCGGCTATTCGATGGTGCAAAACACGAATTCCGACTATAAAGGCTTGAGCTCTTTCCGTAGATCGTGTTATTCTATCGGCGTAGCGGGAGATAAGGTTGCGGCAGGCGCTACGTTCACGGACGGTACGAAAGCGAGCAACATCACTAATTGGTCGACGGCGGCGGCAACCACGGCAACGGGCTCGACGACTTCGGAGAAATGGTTCCGAGTGATAGCCGATAACGGCGATATGGCTATTTATTGGCAGGGCTATGAAACGACGCTGTATTATTACACGGCGGCGTAAGATAGCGTACGTATAAAACGAGAGGGTCCCTCCGCTCCGAAAGGGGCGGAGGGATATACTTTATGGAGAACGGATCGCCTATAAAATAAGGCGATAATAAAAAAATCAGGTGTAGAGAAATGATTTGGAATATTACGAAAATAGACGAAAAGCTACAAAGCGCCGTTAAGGAATTCGAGGTTTTTGCGTTGGACGAAAGGGGCGTGGAGGTCGTTGCGCAAACGGGCGGTAACAAGGTGGAATACGACGGGAAAACGCTCCGTATTTATCACAAAAATAAGCGTTCGTTCGTGTTTTTACTGTTCGTCGCTTCCGCGTGGAAGGAGGGCGAGGCGAGAAGCTTCGTTTGCAAGGACGATTTCGACGATCTGTGCCTTTTGCACGACCTGTCGCGCAACTGCGTAAAGACGGTGGAAACGCTCAAAGAATTTATGCGTATGCTCGTATTGACGGGCTACGACAGCATACAGCTGTATATGGAGGACGTCTACGAAATCCCCGAAGAGCCGTATTTCGGCTATAAGCGCGGAAGATACGCGCAAGAGGAGCTTTCCGAGCTGGTGGAGTACGCGGAGAGGATAGGATTGGAGTGCGTACCCGCCGTACAAACGCTCGCGCATCTCAACTGTATCGCGCGTTGGGAGCGGTTTTCGCGGAGGATCATCGATTTCGGAGATATTTTGCTTGCGGACGAGGAGGAAACGTACGAGCTGATCGAGAATATGTTCAAATCCCTCCGCGCTTCCTTTACGACGGACAAGATCAATATCGGTATGGACGAGGCGCATATGGTAGGGCTTGGGAAATATCTCGACAAGCACGGCTATACCGACCGTTCGTCCATTATCGTACGGCACTTGAAGCGCGTATGCGAGATCGCGGAAAAGTACGGCTTCACCCGTCCTATGATGTGGAACGATATGTTTATCCGTTTGGCGAATCAAGGTCGTTTCGAAACGCCCGACAGAGCGCCCGAAGAGATCGTAAAGCTGATACCCGAAAATATTTCCTTGGCAGGGTGGAACTATTACAGCTTGGACAAGGGATTTTATATCGATATGCTGAAAATGCAAAAGATGTTCGGTCGCAACGTATATTTTGCAGGCGGCGTGAACAACTGGCACGGCATTACGCCGCAAAACAAGTTTGCCCTCAAGCAAACGGAGGTGGCGATGCAAGCCTGTCGCGATATGCGCGTACGCAATTATATCCTCACCTCTTGGGGGGACGACGGCGGCGAATGCTCCCCGTTCGCTTCCCTGCCCGCGATCGCCTTTGCGGGCGCGAACGCGCGCGGCGTGCAGGGGTATAAGAGCCTGTTCTATACGATGACGGGTATCCGCTACTGCGACTTTTTGACGTTGGACTTGCCAAACGACGTATCCGAAAAGAGCGTGGCGTTTACGCAGCTTTCCAAATATATGCTGTATAACGACTGTTTTTTGGGGCTTATGGACAGTACGGTAAAGGCAGGAGATAAGGAACCGTTCAAGGGGTATGCGAAAACGCTTGCGCGGCACGCGAAAAAGGCGAAGTGGGGATATTTGTTCCGCACGCAGCAGCGGCTTGCCGAGCTGCTCTATATCAAGTACGATTTGGGCGTTCGTACGCGCAAGGCGTATACGGAAAGAGATACGGCTACCCTGCGCGCGTTGGCGGAGAACGATTACGAGCGGCTTATCAAAAAGGCGGCGGCGTTCTACGAGGTGGCGAAATATCAATGGCACGCCGAAAGTAAGCCGCACGGCTTCGAGGTACAGGACTACCGTATGGGCGGCTTGCGGCAGCGGATCGTGCATCTTCGCGAGCGGTTGACGGAGTATTTGGACGGCAAGCTTGCGCGGCTGGA
>JAFURP010000045.1 GCA_017471785.1 Clostridia bacterium
GCAAAGCCTGCCGCGGAGAAAAAATCGACGGTGAAACCGACCGCGGAAAAAGCGAAAGAAGAAAAGCCCGTAGAAGCGGCAAAGCAAGAAAAGAGCCCTGCCAAGGCGTATAGCGGCAAGTGGTCCATCTTCCGCGTGGTAACGAACGATACGGAAGCGGAGGAGATGTATTTCTTCGAGCTTCGCGCGTCCAACGGCGAAAAGCTGCTCTCGTCCGAGGAGTACACCTCGTACAACGGCGTGTTGAAAGGCATTGAAACGCATAAGGCGAACATCGAAAAGGGTAATTTCAGGATCACCCTCTCCAAGAAAGGCGATTATATCTTCAAGCTTTTGAGCGGTAAGAACACCCTGCTTTGCACGGGTGCAAATTATCCGACGAAAGCGCGCTGTGAAAGCGCGGTGGAATCGACCAAGCGGTTTGCGAAAACGGCGATCGTCGACGAGAACGTGCAAGACTATCTCGTGAAAGTCCCCGTTGAGGACGACGCGGATTTCACCGAATTGCCCGACGGCTATAACGGTAAATGGATCATCGTGGGCAACAAGGACGAGGACGGCGAGGAGGTGTTCTACTTCGAGCTGTTTGCCAACAACGGCGAAAAGCTGCTCTCCTCCGAGGAATACACCAGCTATATCGGCGCGGTGAACGGTATTCAAACGCACAAGACGAATATTGAAAAGGGCAATTTCCGTATCTCGCTTACCAAGCGCGGCGATTATATCTACAAGCTCTTGAACGGCAACGGACAGCTTCTTTGCCTCGGCGAGCATTACAAGACCAAGCGCCGCTGTCAAAGCGCGGTGGAATCGGTAAAACGGTTTGCGAAAAACTCCCCCGTGCTCACCGATCCCGAGCACACGAAATAAGCTTCATTAAAAAAAGCGCTCTCTACACAGGTGGTAGAGAGCGCTTTTTTTATAAAAGTAATAGTGAATAAGTGGGGTAAATTTATATGCGATTGCTTCACCCCGTTCGCAATGACGCAATTCGGTTAAACCCGAGCCGTGCGAAATAAAAATGCGAAAAGGAGGCTGCTATACGCGTTTTTATCGTTTGGAGCGGATATACTCGTCTATCGCCTTGGCAGCGATCTTCCCCGCCCCCATCGCTTTGATGACCGTAGCCGCGCCCGTTGCCGCGTCGCCGCCGCAATAAACGCCCTCGATCGAGGTCTTACCCACTTCGTCTACCGCGATCTCGCCGCGACGGAGAGTCTCCAACCCGGGGGTAGTCGCCTTGAGCAAGGGATTGGGCGAGGTACCGAGGGACATGATCACGCAATCGACGGGAATGATAAATTCGCTGCCCGCGATCTCCTTGGGGGAACGACGACCGCTTTCGTCCGGCTCGCCAAGCTCCATACGGATACATTCGATACCGTTCACCCAGCCGTACGAGGGATCGCGAGGATCGGTCGTTTCCGTAGCCAAAATGCGCGTGGGATTGGTGAGCAGATCAAAGACGATACCCTCCTCTTTCGCGTGCTCGATCTCCTCGCGACGGGCAGGCAATTCCTCCTCGCCGCGGCGGTATACGATATGTACCTCCGCGCCCAAGCGTTTCGCCGTTCTCGCCGCGTCCATAGCCACGTTGCCGCCGCCTACGACCGCTACGCATTTACCGTGCTGAATGGGGGTATGACTGCCCGTTCTATACGCTTTCATCAGGTTGGAACGGGTCAAAAATTCGTTCGCGGAATATACGCCCTTCAAGCTTTCTCCGGGGATATTCATAAACTTGGGCAAGCCCGCGCCGCTACCGATAAACACCGCCTCGAAGCCGTATTCCTCTTTCAATTCGGCGATCGTGATCACGCGGCCGATAACCATATTCGTTTCCACTTTTACGCCCAACGCTTTCAAATTGTCCACTTCCTTTTGTACGATCGCCTTGGGCAAACGGAATTCGGGAATACCGTACACCAGCACGCCGCCCGCTACGTGGAGCGCCTCGAATACTGTAACCTCATAGCCGAGCTTTGCCAAATCGCCTGCACAGGTAAGACCTGCGGGACCGCTGCCTACGACCGCTACTTTATGCCCGTTGGAGGGGGCAGGTACGGGTTGAACGTTGCAATTTGCGTTGTGCCAATCGGCAACGAAGCGCTCCAACCGCCCGATACCGACCGCTTCGCAGCCCGCCTTGATACCGCGCGTGCATTTACCCTCGCATTGCGTTTCCTGCGGACAAACTCTGCCGCAAACGGCAGGGAGCGAAGAATCTTGCGCGATGATCTGATACGCGCCCTCAAAGTCGCCCTCGGCGACCTTGGCGATAAATTCGGGGATCGCGATATTGACGGGACATGCCGCTACGCAGGGACGGTTTTTACAGCCGATACAGCGCTTGGCTTCGTCCATCGCCATCTCCGCCGTATAGCCGAGCGCCACTTCCTCGAAGTTACCGTTGCGGACCTCGGGATCCTGCGTGGGCATAACGTTTTTCAAAGGGTTCATATTAAACTTCGCCATCTTACTTTACCTCCTGTTTGAAAAGGTTGCAAGCCGATTCTCTCTCGTGCGTTTCGAAATCGCTATAGGTGCGCGAACGGCTCATCGCCTCGTCGAAATCGATCTCGTGTCCGTCGAACTCGGGTCCGTCTACGCACGCGAATTTCATCTTACCGCCCACCGTCAAGCGACAGCCGCCGCACATACCCGTACCGTCGATCATAATGGGGTTCATGCTCGCTACCGTTTTCACGCCGTATTCCTTGGTCGTCGCGCAAACGAATTTCATCATGATAAGCGGTCCGATGGTGATGACCTCGTCGAACTGCTCGCCCTTTTCCAAGAGCTCTTTCAAAGGCACGCATACGTTGCCTTGACGACCGTACGAGCCGTCGTCCGTCATCATATAGCAATCCTTGGACGCCGCCTTGAATTCCTCTTCCAAAATAACGAGATCCTTATTTCTAAACCCGATAATGGAGGTAACTTCCGCGCCCTGCGCCTTCAGCGCGCGCGCTACGGGCAGCGCGATCGCACAGCCCACGCCGCCGCCGACGACGCACACCTTTTTCAAGCCCTCCGTATGCGTGGGTCTACCCAAAGGACCGACGAAATCGGGGATATAATCCCCTGCGTTCTTGTGATTGAGAAGCTCGGTCGAGCCGCCGACGATCTGGAAAATGATGGTAACGGTACCCTTTTCCCTATCGTAGCCCGCGATCGTGAGGGGGATACGCTCGCCCTCCTCGTCCACGCGCAAGATGATAAACTGACCCGCAAGCGCTTTCTTCGCCACGAACGGCGCAAGGATCTCCATTTGCGTTACCGTGGGATTGAGCGATTTTTTGCTGACGATTTGATACATATATCTACTCTCCTTAAATTATTCTTTAGCAACGGCGACCTCTTGCTCCGCCGTAGCTTCCTCCGCCCCGTCGGGCGTTTCTTCCGTAAATGATTGTGTTGGTTTATATAGGGCTCGCGCCGTGAATTGCGTACTGCGTACGCGCCGTTTTTACTCGAAATAGTTGATCTTCATAGCGCGCTTCACCTCCGCAAGCGTTTGCGCCGCTACCTCTCTCGCCTTTTCGCTGCCCTCTTTGAGCATAGCCCAGATCGCGGGGATATCCTTGGCGAGCTCCTCCCGTCTTGCGCGAATGGGCGCGAGCGTTTCCTGCATTACCTCGTTGAGCAGGCGTTTCACTTTCATATCCCCCAAGCCGCCGCGCTCGTAATGGGCTTTCAGCTCGTCGAGATTGGCGTATTCGGGCAGATATTTGGCAAAATGCTCGTCCGTGGAAAACGCGTCCAAATAGATAAAGGTGGGGTTATTCTTCGTGTCCCCTTGGTCTGTGACCTTGATATGATTGGGATCGGTATACATACCCATTACCTTGCGCTTGATCTCGTCCGCGGAATCGGAGAGGTAGATACAGTTGCCGAGCGATTTGCTCATCTTCGCCATACCGTCCGTCCCGGGGAGGCGGAGGCAGGATTTGTTTTCGGGTAACACCGCCTTGGGCTCGACGAGCGTTTCGCCGTACAAGCCGTTGAAGCTTCTCACGATCTCGCGCGCCTGCTCTAGCATAGGCAGTTGGTCCTCGCCCACGGGTACCGTCGTCGCTTTGAACGCGGTGATGTCCGCCGTTTGCGATACGGGATAGGTCAAAAAGCCCATAGGGATAGAGGCTTCGAAGTTTTTTTGCTTAAGCTCCGTTTTTACCGTCGGGTTGCGCTCCAAGCGCGACAGCGTTACGAGGTTCATATAATAGAAGGTAAGCTCGGTAAGCTGTTCGATATGCGATTGCACGAAGATCGTCGATTTTTTAGGGTCGATACCGCAAGCGAGATAATCGAGCGCGACCTCGGTGATATTCGCGCGCACCTTATCGGGGTTATCGAAGTTGTCGGTAAGCGCCTGCGCGTCCGCGATCATCACGTAAATTTCGTCGAATTTACCGCTGTTTTGCAGCTCCACGCGCCGCTTGAGCGAGCCGACGTAGTGTCCGATATGCAATTTTCCCGTGGGGCGGTCGCCCGTCAAAATAATATTTTTCATAACCTTTTTTCCTTTTATTTCCGCATACTCTATCCGTTTTTTTCGCATACTGCGAATATGAAACGCAATTTTTTAGCCGCAACGGCGTGCCTGTTTCTTTGCGCCGCCGCCATCGTACTCTTCGCAGGGCACACTTTTAAGGTACGTTCGTCCGTACCCACCTTTTCCGAGCGCGCGATCGAGCAAAACGCGGATATGCCGAAAATCAAAAATCTACTTCCGCACTTTAAGCACAGACCGCACAATTACGCGCCGTAAGCGTTGCGGTATTTATACATGGCGGAAAGATGCTCCTTACCGTCCACTACGCCGTCCTCGATCGCCGCGATGATATCGTCGATGGTCACGACGGAATATACGTCGATACCGAACTCTTTCTTCGCTTCCGCCACCGCCGACAGGTCGCTATTGAGCGCCTTTTCCTTGCGGTCTACGGAGATGACCATACCTACGACCTGCACCTTTGCCGCCGCCTCCAGCTTGGGCAAGATCTCGCGAAGCGCTTTACCCGAGGTCATAACGTCCTCGATAATGATCACCCTTTCGCCGTCTTGCAGCTGTTTGCCGACGAACAAGCCGCCCTCGCCGTGGTCCTTGGCTTCCTTGCGATCGAACGCGTAGTTGACTTCCTTTTCGTAATCGTTATACAGCGCGATCGCCGTCGCAACGGACAGGGGGATACCCTTATACGCAGGACCGACGAGCGTGTCCGCCTCCAAACCGTTGTCGCGGATACAAGCGGCGTAATATTCGCCTAATTTCGCGAGCTGTTTGCCCGTTTTATAGTTGCCCGTATTGATGAAATAGGGAGCGATCCGTCCGCTTTTCAAGGTAAATTCGCCAAAGCGCAAAACGCCGCTCTTGACCATAAACTGAATGAACTGTTCTTTGTAGGTATATTCCATTATATTCTCCTTTTTCGCGGCTTACGTCGTAAAGCCGTTTTCTTTATATTTTTGATAATCGAACGCTTCGATCTCGTCCATGGCTATCTTGTGCGAATCGTAAAAGGCTTGATCGTACCCGTCGCCTAGTTCGGCGCCCAAATACGCGTCCGCGATCTCGCAGCCCGTTTTATTATCCACGTAAAACGCGCCCATAGCCAAGGCGTTTACACCGTTGCCCGTGATCGCGCGAAGGGCGGCGGGAACGCTCTCCACCACGCCCGAATGTACGCGCGGGCATTTGCTCGCCGCGATATGGATACCCATACCCGTACCGCAAAAGAGCAAGGCTCTTTCAAATTCCCCCTCCGAAATTTTCGAGCCAACCCGAAAGCCTACGCGTTGAAAGGCGTTTTCGGGCGCAGTCTTATCCGCTTCGCCCAGCACGCCGAGGTCGGTGATCTCCCAGCCCTTCGCGCGCAAATGCGCTACGACCGCCTCCTTTAAGGGAAAGCCGGAAATATCCGCGCCGACGACGAGCTGCTTGTCCTTGATCTTCTTCATAAAAGCTTACCGTCCGTTAAGCTGTAAAACGCCCGTAAGCTCGGTGACGTTTGCAATACCGTGCTTATCGCACCAAGCGTTCAAGCCGTCTATGATTTTGGGCATTGCGTAGGGATCGGTGAAGCTTGCCGTACCCACCTGCACCGCGGTCGCGCCCGCCATCAAAAATTCGATCGCGTCCTCCGCGCAAGTGATACCGCCCATACCGATCACGGGAATTTTGACCGCTTGCGAAGCCTCGTACACCATGCGTACGGCAACGGGCTTCACGCCCGCGCCCGAAACGCCGCCCGTGTTGTTGGCGATGATCGGCTTCCTACGCTCGATATCGATCGCCATACCCGTCAAGGTGTTGATGAGCGAAACGCAGTCCGCGCCGCCGTTTTCCGCCGCTTGGGCGTTTGCTGCAATGCTTTCGACGTTGGGGGAAAGCTTGACGATCAAGGGGGTCTTTTGCAAGCCGCTCTTGGCTACGCGCGTGACCTCCTCCACCGATTGAGGCTTGATGCCGAACGCCATACCGCCGCTTTTTACGTTGGGGCAGGAGATGTTCAGCTCGATCATATCGACCAGCCCGTCGAGCGTTTCGCAAATATTTTTATAATCGTCGAGCGTCTTGCCGGCAACGTTCGCGATAACGCGCGTTCCCGTCGATTTGAGCCATTCCAGATCGCGTTCGATAAAATGCTTCACCCCCGGGTTTTGCAAGCCCACCGCGTTCAAGATCACGCCGCGGCTCTCCGCGATACGGGGCACGGGATTGCCGAGACGCGGCTCCAAGGTCAAGCCCTTGGTGGACACGCCGCCGATCGTGCCGATATCGTAAAGCTCGTTAAATTCCCGACCGAAGCCGAAAGTACCCGAAGCGGCGATCACGGGGTTTTTGAATGGTACGCCGCAAAGATTGACCGATAAATTTGCCATAAACTCTCCTGTGGTAAACGTATTAAAACCGTTTTTTCGTATATTTCGTATGCTTTCGCGATTTACAGAGATACGTCGCTTGCGTTAAAAACGGGACCGTCTTTGCAAACGCGCGCTTTCGCGCCTCCCGTCAAATCGCATACGCATACCAAGCACGCGCCGATACCGCAACCCATTCTCTCCTCGAGGGACACGAAGCAGGTCAAATTTTCTCTTTCCACGAGCGCTTTGAGCGCGCGAAGCATAGGCGTCGGACCGCAGGCAAGCACCACGTCGGGACGATTGCCCTTTTTCAAGTCCGCTTCGAACGCCTGCACCGCGTTCATCTTGTCGCCGTAGCTGCCGTCGTCGGTAACGCCCACGAATTTACGGGCTTTTTCAAACTCGTCCACGCCGCAAACCGCGCCCGCGTTCCGATAGCCGATATACGCCGAGATCTCTTTCGAAGCGCCGTACTCGCGTAAAACGGAGATGAGGGGAAACACGCCCACGCCGCCGCCGACGAGCGCGACTTTTTTCTCCTTTTCTTCTATGAAGAAACCGTTGCCGAGGGGCATCAGTACGTTTACTTTCGTACCTGCCGCCAGCGTTTTCAATTTTTGCGTACCCTCGCCCTTGATCTGATAGCAAAAGGTGACCTCTCTACCGTCTACCTTACAAACGGCGATAGGACGGCGGAGCAAATGGCTGCCGCCGAGGGAGATATTGCCGAACTGTCCGCAGCGGACTTTGCAAGCCTCGTCGAGAGCAAAGGTGACCGAGTGGATATTTTCGGCGATCCGTTCGTTTTTTACGATGGTTGCCAAATAATCTTTCATCATTTTATTTTCCCATTTTGCCGATCACGTCGGACAAGTCTTTTTGCATAGCGATACAAGCCGCGCGCGCCGCTTCATAATACGTGCCGCCGTTTTTCTTATACGCGCAAAGGATACCGCGCGAATTGTTCACGACGCCGCCCAAGCCGTTTGCGCCGAAACAGCTTTTGAGCATTTGCGCGTTGCCGCCCTGCGCCCCGTACCCGGGGATAAGGAAGAAGGTGTGCGGCATCGTTTGACGAAGCCTTGCCGCTTCCGTCGGGTGCGTAGCGCCGACCACCGCGCCCACCGCCGAATAACCGTATTTGCCTATCGTGCTCTCCCCCCATTTTTCCACGAGGTTGCCCATATGCTCGTACATAGGCACGCCGTTTTCCAAAACGACGTTTTGTATTTCCGCGCCCGAGGGATTGGACGTTTTAACGAGTACGAAAATACCCTTATCCGCCTTTTCGCACTCCTCCACGAACGGCGCGATACCGTCCGTACCCAAATAACCGTTGACGGTCACGTAATCGGACGGGAACGCCTTGAGCGCGTTGTCGTTGACCGCCGTTTCTCCAAGAAACGTTTTCGCATAGCAAGCCGCCGTCGAGCCGATATCGTTGCGCTTTGCGTCCGCGATCACGACGAGGTCCTTTTCCGCCGCGTATTTGAGCGTTTCCTCGTACGCTTTCAAGCCCGCCACGCCGTACATTTCGTAATAGGCGATCTGCACCTTCACCGAGGGCACGATATCGCGTACGACGTCGACGATCTTTTTATTGAACTCGAACACGCGCTCGGCTACGCCCTCGAAAGTCGTTACCCCCTCTTTCATAGTATCGGGCAGGTAATCGAACAAGGTGTCCAACCCTACGCAAGTGGGGTTTTGCATATCGATAATTTTTTCAATCAATTTATCCGTAATCATAAGCCTCTCCTTTTCGTGAATGAATCGTAAAATTTATATGAGCTTGCCGCACTACGCTTCGCTCCGTTCGCAATGACAGCTCGGCTGGAGCCGAGCAAAGCAAAACGGCGGCGCTACGAGCTGTTCAAGGCGCTACGAGGGCGCGTACCGTTAGTACGTAACCGAGGGGCAACGCCGAAATGCGACGCATATACGTCGTTTTACCCCTGGTATTTAATGGAGCCGTCTACGATAGTATACTTCACCACGCCGTCCAGCTCGTAACCCTTGAACGGGCTGTTTTTGCCCTTGCTGACGAACGCGGCAGGGTCTACGACGAAGCTTTCGTCCAAGTTTGCCAAGGTGAGATCGGCAACGCCGCCCTCCTTGATCTCGCCGCCCTCCAAGTTCAGGATACGCGCAGGCGCGGCGGACATCTTTTCCGCGATCTCGGGCAAGCTCAATACGCCTGCTTTATACAAATAGGTGATCGCAAAACCGAACGAGGTTTCGATACCGCTGATACCGAACGCCGCGAGGTTGTATTCCACGTTCTTGTCGTTGATATGATGGGGCGCGTGGTCGGTCACGATACAGTCGAGCGTACCGTCCTTCAAGCCCTCCAAAACCGCTTGCTTGTCTATCTCCTCGCGAATGGGGGGATTGACCTTGGTGTTCGTATCGAAGCTCGTAACGATCTCGTCGGTGACCGCAAAATAGTGCGGACAGGTTTCCGCCGTGACCTTTACGCCCGCCTTTTTCGCGTCGCGAATGAGGCGCACGCCGCTGTGCGTGGACACGTGGCAAATGTGCACGGGCACGTCCAAGCTTTCCGCAAGCGCGATCTCACGCGCGATCACGATATCCTCCGCCGCGCGGGGAATCCCCTTTAAGCCTGCGATCGTCGAGGACAAGCCCTCGTTCACCACGCCGCCGTCCACGAGCTCTTTCTCCTCGCAATGGCACAAGCATTTCATGGCAAAGCCGCTCGCGTACTCCATAGCAAGGCGCATGAGCCGCGTATTCTTTACGGTCACGCCGTCGTCGGAGATAGCGACCGCGCCCGCGCGCTTCATTTCACCGATCTCGGCAAGCTGTTCGCCCTTTTCCCCTTTGGTGATCGCGCCGATGGGGTGCACTTTACAAAGATCGACCTCTTGCGCCTTGTGCTTGATATAGCTTACGACCACCTTATTGTCGGCGATCGGGTCGGTGTTGGGCATACAGCAAATTTGGGTGAAACCGCCCTTTACCGCCGCCTTGGAGCCGCTCTCGATATCCTCTTTATATTCGTACCCCGGGTCGCGCAAATGTACGTGCATATCGATAAGCCCCGGGAAGATATGCAAGCCGCTCGCGTCAAGCTCCGTATCCCCGTTTGCGGGAATGGTATCGGCGATCTTGACGATCCTACCCCCTTCAACGAGAATATCCTTTTTCTCCACCGAATTTTTCAGTACTACCTTGCCGTTTCTGATAATCATACTCCTCTCTCCTCTTTATTTGGTAAAATCTCTATAATCGTTGAGCAGCTTCAACACCGCCATTCGAACGGCGATACCCGAGAATACCTGTTCCTCGATACGGCTCTTTTCGTGGTCGATCACCTTACCCGTCAATTCCACGCCGCGATTGACGGGGCCGGGGTGCATAATGATCGCGTTGGGTTTTGCCAGCCTCAACGATTTTGCGTCCACACCGTAGAACGCCGCGTATTCGTTGAGCGTGGGGAAGTTCCCCGCCTGTTGGCGCTCTAATTGTATCCGCAAGCCCATCACGACGTCGGCGCCCTCCAGCGCCTCCTCCTTGCTCTTACAAAGCTTTGCGCCCAATTTATCGATATCCTTGGGGATAAGCGTTTCGGGTGCGTACATATACACCTGCGCGCCCATCGTCTTTAAGCCGAACAAATTGGACTTGGCTACGCGCGAGTGCTTGATATCTCCGACGATCGCCACCTTTAAGCCTTGCAAGCTTCCGAAATGCTCGCGCATGGTCAGCATATCGAGGAGGGCTTGCGTGGGGTGCTCGTTCATACCGTCGCCTGCGTTCAACACGCCCGCTTTGGCTACTTTCGCAAGTAGATAGGGCGCGCCGCCCATGGGATGGCGCATGATCAAAAAGTCGTTGAGCTGTGCGTCCAACGTCTTACCCGTATCGACGAGCGTTTCCCCCTTGGCTACGGAGGAGGTCGCCGCCGCGATATTGATGACCGTCGCGCCGAGATATTTAGCCGCAAGCTCGAAGCTCGTACGGGTCCGCGTGCTGTTCTCGTAGAAGAGAATGGTCGCCGTTTTGCCCTTGAGATAGGGCAGGTTCTTGTCCCCTGCTTTGAGGTGCTTTTTCATCTCCGACGCCACGTCGAGGATCTCGGTAATCTCCTCCGCCGTGAGGTCGATAAGCCCCAGCAGGTCTTTTCTTTTGAGCATATATTTCTCCTTACTTCCTTCCGTTTTCCGCCTTGCATAAAAAAATCTCGGACATACCTGCCCAAGACGCCGATACAATTTCCGTCTTTCGGCTATCGGAAAAACCGAACTTATCTTTATTATTATACTACTTTTTTTCGGTGTTGTAAAGAAAAAAAACAGCCTTTTCAAAAACCCGAAAAAATTCTTTTGAAAATCAGTAAATTTTCACCAACTTAAAACCCACTTTATCGCACGAGGAAAGGATATATTCGATACCGTCCTTTTGCGTTTTCAAGGGGTAATACGCCCCGCCGTGGATATGCCCGAACACCACCTTTTCCACGCCGTTTGCCTTGAACAGCTCGGTAAAAAGGGTATCCTCCCCCTTTTGGGTAAAGGGCGGGAAATGAATGAGCGCGATCTTTTTATCCCCCTCTTTATACAGCTTGTCCGCCTCTAAAAACGCGAGCTTAAAACGCTCCGCTTCGCGAAGATACAGCTTTTTATCCCGTTCGGTGTAATCGGGGCTGTTTGGACAGCTCCAACCGCGGGAGCCGATAAGGACGAACTCTCCGATCTTCACCGCGTCCGTTTGCAAAAACACGAAGCTGTCGTCGGGCGCGGCGGCGCGGATCTTGCCGATACCGTTCCACCAATAATCGTGATTACCGCGAACGAATATTTTTTTACCACGCAAAGGGACAAGCGCGCGCAGGTCCGCAAGCGCTTCTTCCAGCTTCATCGCCCAGCTGATATCGCCCGAAACGAGGACGATATCCTCGTCCTTTACGACCTTCTCCCAGTCCGATTTGATTTTTTCGAAATGCCCCTCCCAATTATCCCCGAATATCTCCATAGGCTTATCCGAGGAAAAGGACAGGTGCAGATCGCTGATCGCGTAAACATTCATAGCTATATTATAACAAATCGCAACGAAAAAAGCAAGAAAAATGTGGCGCAACCTTACGGTTCCGCCACAAATATTTCTCCGCGTTTACTTATTGCAACAGCCGTTTCCGCTTTGCCCTTGAGGATACAAGGGAAGCTCGAAGAAGCCCGCGCAAACCTCTTGCGAATATTCCTGCGCAGGGGGGA
This sequence comes from Clostridia bacterium, assembly GCA_017471785.1. Taxonomy (GTDB): domain Bacteria; phylum Bacillota; class Clostridia; order Christensenellales; family Borkfalkiaceae; genus Scatosoma. The sequence continues at coordinate 12,102 of JAFURP010000045.1, forward strand.
TCGCGCAATAGCCGTAGGCGGGAATGAGAAGCTCCACGGGCATAGCGATCTTCATGATCACCGTCGCGCAAACGGAAGCCGTGAAGCCGTTCGTCGCCGTATCGAATACCGCGTCGGGCACGACCGCGCTCACCACCGCCTTTACCGTAAAGGGCATGATCGAGGGCGAGGGCACGAACAAGAGCAGGTCTTGGTTGATGGAAACGATAGCCGTCGCGCTACCCTCCACGCCGTTTGCGTCCGTATACAATACCTCCAAGGGTACGGAAACGGTAGCCTGCACGCGCGCGCAATGTTTATCTACTTGACGTTCGATATTGAGATTGGTGACAGTCGCCTCCGCCGCGGTGGAGCGGGCGCTGATAAAGGTCAAAGGATATGTAGGACTTTCGGGAGAAAGATCGGTGAGCGTAAGCGCGTAGTTTTCAAGCTGCGTTTGCTTGATCGCCGCGTCGAAGATTTTTTCCGCCTGAATACACACTTTTTCCGTCAAGCCGTTGATCGGATTACCCGTGATGGAGCAAGGGCATTTATCCGATTGAAAATTGGAATAAAAGGACATAAGCATACCTCCTGTGTTACGAATGACGAAACGACAAGCGTTCGCACGGTATTCATACGCTTTGCTCGCGCACACTCGCCTCGTTTTTCGGTCGTTTTCTTATTATATCGTATGCTATACGCCAAGCAAAATGTTACCTATAAGATCACGCGCATACCCAAATACAGCGCCGCCGTTCCGTTCTTGCGCTCGTACGCCGTATCGCCGCCCGAAAGCAGCGCTTTGTTATCCCCCTCTTTCACCGTGTACGCGTTACCCTTGGTATCGGGGATACGCAAAAGCTCTCCCGCGCAAGGCTCGCCCGTCAGCGCGTTGCATTTGACGAGCGCGCGCTCGGCAACGCAAAAGGCGGCGGCGATCTCGCGCACCGTTTGACCGCGCTTGACCTTGTAATATCGGGGCGTTTTCAACTGCAAACCGTTCATAGCATAATAATATGCACGCACGCAAAAAAATATGCCCGTGCTCCGCCGTCATACTTTGTCAAAAAGGCTCGTACAATATAGTATGAAAAAACGCACGCACTCCCAAACGGCTTCGCCCGTAACCAACACCGTTTACGCCACCGCCTCTATCGTCACCGCGCTCTCCGTAGCCGAGCGCGGCTTGGGCTTTTTATACCGTATCGTGCTCTCGCGGCTTATCGGCGCCGAGGGGTTGGGGCTGTATCAGGTCGCCCTTTCCCTCTTCGCCGTATTTCTCACGATCGGCACGGGCGGTATTCCCATCACCGTATCCCGACTTATCAGCAAGAGCAAGGCGGAAAACGATCCCAAAGGCGAACGCGGTGCGGTGAGCGCGGGCATTTTGCTCTCCCTGCTTTTGACCGTGCCCGTCGTGCTCGTCCTTTTGCCCTTTGCGGATAAATTCACCTTTTTATTCTCGGACGAACGGTGCGCGCCCGTGTTCCGTATTCTACTGATCGGCTTATGCTTTTCCGCCGTCTACGCCGTTTTTCGCGGCAGCTTTTGGGGAAATAAGAGCTTTTTGTTCCCCTCCGTGATCGAGATCGCGGAAGAAACGGTAATGGTGATCGCCGGCGTATTGCTGCTCCAAAACGTTTCCGATTCCTTGACGGGGGCAAAGCTCGCCGCGTGGGCGGTGGTGATCTCCTACCTGTTCTCCTTCACCCTTTCGACGGTCGGCTATTTCGTTTGCGGCGGTAGGCTGTCCTCGCCCGAACGGGCGCTCAAGCCCCTTTTCACCGCGACCCTGCCCATCACCTCCGTCCGCGCGAGCGGCTCGCTCGTCAATTCCGCCGTCGCCGTTTTGCTCCCCGCTATGCTCGTCCGCGCAGGCTATCAAAGCGCGGACGCGCTCGAGCTGTTCGGCGTGGTGAGCGGTATGGCGATGCCCGTTTTGTTTATCCCCGCCACCATCATCGGCTCGTTGTCCCTCGTACTCGTGCCCGAGCTGTCGGAGGATTTCTACCGCAAAAACGAAGCGCGACTGTATAAAAACCTCGAACGGGGGATACGGGTGGCTTTTTTGGTCGCGTGCGTGCTGCTGCCCTTTTTCTACGCCCTGGGGAACCGCCTCGGCGCGCTCGCCTTTTCCAACCTGTTGGCGGGAGAGATCATTTCCAAGGGGTGCGTGATCCTATTGCCGATGAGCTTGACGATGATCACGACGGGCATGCTCAATTCTATGGGGTTTGAAAGGCAGACCTTTCTCTATTATTTTATCGGCGCGGCGGCGATGCTCCTTTGTATTTTGCTGCTTCCCTCCGTTTGCGGCGTGTACGCCTACGTGATCGGGTTGGGCGTGAGCTACGTTCTCACCAGCCTTTGCAATTTATTGCTTTTGAAAAAGAAATGCGGCGGACTTTTCAAAAAGCACGGCAAGGGATTGTTGTTCACCGCCACGCGCGGCGTGATCGCCGTACTGCCCTTATCCCTTATCGGCAAGCTGTTTTCGGCGTTGTTCGCGCGCGTATTCGGCGCGACGCTCACCGCGATCGCCACCGCCGTCGCCCTTGCGCTTTGCACCGTCTTGCTCTATTTTTTGCTCGGACTTTTTTCCAAAAACGAGCTCAAGGAAGCTTTTTCGCTAGGCAAACGCAAAAAAGCGGCGAACCGCTGAACTTTTTTGATTTTTTCTTCTTTTTTCCTAACTTTTTCCATTCCGTTCCTTGACTTTACGGGAAATTAAGAGTAAAATAATAAAGTAAACTTTATTTTACAAGGAGATCTATAATGGGTTACAAGACCAAAGAATGGCGCAATTCCATGCGCGTAACGCTTGACTACAACAACATGATGGATACGTTCGTGGGCGAACACGGACTTTCCTCCAAAGACGTTTCCAAATACGTCCGCAAAGCGGCGGCTGCTTACCGTTACGTAAGCGAAAACCGCGGCAAGGACGAGCTGTATATGGGCTGGACGGAGCTTCCCTACAACCAAACGGAAATCGTCGCAGACATCAAGGAAACGGCGAAGATGATCCGCAGTAAATTCCAATACTTCGTAGTGCTCGGTATCGGCGGCAGCGCGCTCGGTCCCATCATGGCGTTCAACGCCCTTTGCCATTTGCACTATAACGATTTGACGAAGATCCAAAGAAAGGGTCCCAAATTCTACGTGGAGGACAACGTAGACCCCGTTCGTATGCGCGATCTGCTCGACGTTATCGAGCCGGAAAAGACCTGCTTCAACGTCATCTCCAAATCGGGCGCGACGAGCGAAACGATGGCGCAATACCTTATCATCCTGGATCTTTTGACCAAGGCAGGCGTCAATATCAAGGAAAACGTCATCTTCACGACGGACGCGAAAAAAGGCAATTTGAAGAAGATCTCGGACGAAGTGGGCGGCATCAAGAGCTATATCCTGCCCGACGGCGTAGGCGGTAGATTTTCCGAGCTTTCCCCCGTCGGCTTGTTGCCCGCGGCGGTTTGCGGTATCGATATCAAGGGGCTTTTGGCTGGCGCGGCGTATATGGACCACCTTTGCAAGCCCCACTCTATGTATAAAAACCCCGCCCTTATGAGCGCGGTGTTGCAGATCGAGGCTATGAAGCAGGGCAAAAACATCGGCGTTATGATGCCCTATTCGGACAACTTGAAATATCTCGCCGACTGGTATTGCCAGCTTTGGGCGGAAAGCCTCGGCAAGAACGAAACGCTGGACGGACAGCCCTGCAACGTGGGTCAAACCCCCGTCAAATCGCTCGGCGTGACCGACCAACACTCGCAGGTACAGCTCTATACCGAAGGTCCTTACGACAAGGTCGTGACCTTCCTCTCCCTTAAAAAGTACGGCTGTGAGATGACCATTCCCCACGGCTGCGAGAATATCCCCGACGTTTCCTTCCTCGGCGGTCATACGATGGAGGAATTGATCCAAGCGGAGAACGCGGCGACGGCGTACGCGCTCACCAAGGCGGGTAGAATGAACTACACCATTTGGATCCCCGAGCTCAACGCGTTCACCCTCGGTCAGCTCTTGTTCCTGTTCGAAATGCAAACGGCGTACGCAGGCGCGCTTTTGAATATCAACACCTTCAATCAGCCGGGGGTGGAGGAAGGCAAAAAAGCCACTTTCGCGCTCCTTGGCAAGGCGGGCTATGCGGAAAAGAAAAAGGAACTCGATTCCCTCCCCGCAAAAGACCCTGCTTGCATCATCTAAACGCGTAAACCGCCTTTTCGGGCGGTTTTTCGTTGACAAACGGTTTGAATTTGCGTTATAATAAAAATATAAATTAAAAGGTAGGTACGATATATGATCTCATTAGACGGAAAGGTAGTTATCATCACGGGCGGCGGCAGAGGTATCGGCTTCGGGCTCTCCACCGCGTTCGCCAAGGCAGGCGCAAAGCTCGTCATCACGGGTAGAACGGAAAGCACCCTGCTTGCGGCAAAGGAAAAGCTGGAAAGCGCGTACGACTGCGAGGTGCTCACCGTGGCCGCGGACGGCGCGGACGAGCAGGCGATCGCAGGCGTTATCCAAAAGACGGTGGAAAAATTCGGCAGGATCGACGCGGTCATCAATAACGCGCAGGCCTCCGCTTCGGGCAAGATGCTCGTAGACCACACCAAAGAGGATTTCGACCTCGCCGTATATTCGGGTCTTTACGCGGCGTTCTTCTATATGCGCGCGGCGTTCCCCTACTTAAAGGAAACGAAGGGCTGCGTTATCAACTTCGCTTCGGGCGCGGGACTTTTCGGCCGTATCGCGCAATCCTCCTACGCAGCGGCGAAAGAGGGTATCCGCGGACTTTCGCGCGTAGCGGCGACCGAGTGGGCTCCCGACGGCGTGCGCGTGAACGTCATTTGTCCCTTGGCTATGACCGAGGGCTTGCAAAAGTTCAAGGAGGAATATCCCGAACGCTACGCGCAAACCATCAAGGGCGTGCCTATGGGTAGATTTGCCGATCCCGAAAAGGACGTCGGCGCCGTTTGCGTGTTCCTTTGCTCGGACGAGGCGTCGTATATCACGGGTGAAACGATCACCCTCCAAGGCGGCAGCGGCTTGCGTCCGTAAGCTTTCAAAAAGACGTTATCCCGAAAGGCTTCCCCCCTTTCGGGATTTTTTTATAAAATTTTAATTTTATAACTCTTTTTGGTTGCTTTTCCGAAAAAGAAGTAGTATAATGTTTCACGAATTAAACAAGGCTACGTCGCAATAAACGGTTGGCATAGCCTTCAACAAAAGAGGCGTATTATGCAGGCATTACTTACTTTATCCATAGCACTTTTGGCAGGGCTCATGCTCTCGCGTTTGGCAAAGCTCGCCAAGCTCCCCGCCGTCACCGCCTACCTCGTGGCAGGTATTCTCGTCGGTCCCTACTGTTTGGGCGCGTTCGGCGTTTCGGGCCTCGGCTTCACCTCCAAGGCGGATATCGAGGCGGTGGGTATCCTCGCGGACGTAGCGCTCGGATTTATCGCTTTTTCTATCGGTAACGAATTCCGCTTGTCCCAACTCAAAAAAATCGGTAAGCAAGCGACGATCGTCGGTATTTTCCAAGCGGTCATCACCACTATCGTCGTGGACGTCGCTTTGATCTTGTTACATCTTGCTATGCCCGACAAGCTTTCGCTTTCGGCGGCGCTCGTCTTGGGGGCGATCGCTTCGGCGACTGCGCCTGCGGCAACCTTGATGGTCGTAAAGCAATATAAAGCAAAGGGTCCCGTGACCGATATCTTATTGCCCGTCGTCGCTTTGGACGACGCGGTGGGCTTGGTTCTTTTCGCCGTTTCGTTCGGCGTAGCCAAGGCGATCAAGGTGGGCGCGATCTCGATCGTTTCCATCATCGTTGAACCGCTGCTTGAGATCGTTTGCTCGCTCGGACTGGGCGCGGCAATGGGCTTCTTGTTCAACTTTTGCGAGCAATTCTTCCACTCGCGCTCCAAGCGCCTTGCCGTATCCGTCGGCTTCGTGCTTTTGACCATCGGACTTTCCATGCTCAAATTCAATATCGGCGGCGTACATATCGGCTTCTCCTCCCTCCTCGTTTGTATGATGCTCGGCACCATCTTTTGCAACGTTTGCGATTTTTCGGAAGAGCTTATGGACAGGGTGGACAGATGGACGGCGCCCCTGTTCGTCGTATTCTTCGTGTTGAGCGGCGCGGAATTGGAGCTTTCGGTGTTTGCCGACTGGATGATCGTGCTCGTCGGCGTGGTGTATATCCTCAGCCGTTCGGCAGGCAAATACACGGGCGCGCGCCTCAGCTCGCAGCTTGCCAAGTGCGACGATAATATCGTTAAATATCTCGGCATCACCCTCCTTCCCCAAGCGGGCGTAGCGCTCGGTATGGCGAATATGGCTATGAGCTCGGCGGAGCTTGGCGCGGAGGGCGTACTGATCGCCAATATCACTCTCTTTGCCGTACTCGTTTACGAGCTTATCGGTCCCGCCCTGACCAAGATGGCGCTTTTGAAAGCGGGCGATATCGACCCCGAGGGCAAGACGAGCGCACGGCACGAACACGCCAAGAAAAAGGCGTTGGAAAAAGCCGCGATCGAAGCGGCAGCGACGAAAGCAGAGGAAACGCCCGACAACGAGTAAGCGTTTTGCGTTTTGCAAAAAACCGCTCCGACGAAGTATCGTCGGAGCGGTTTTATTTATCCTCTACGTTATTTCTTTTTCTTGAACTCTTTCATACCGTTGGTCGAGCCGCCGTCGCAAAGCACGTCCACGCCCGCGAGATAGCCGTTTCTCTCGTCGGCAACGGTCGCGAGGGCAAAGCCGAGCTCTTCGGGCTTACCCATTCTTTCCTCCGCGGAGAACGGAATGAGCATACCGCCGTCCTTGGATTCCAAATTGCCCATATCGGTTGCGATCAACCCGGGGGAGAGAGATACCACGCGGATACCCTTTTTACCGTATTCGAACGCGCACTTTTTCGCGTACCAAACGACGAAGTTTTTGGAAAGGGAATACGCAAAGCCCTTGCGTTGGTATTCGCCCTTGGCGAGATTGCTTCTTTTGATCAGTTTCTTCAAGAACTTCTCCTCGTTCGTGTCCGCCAAGGCGTACGCTTTCTTGGGAATGATCATGCTCGGCAAAATATACGCCGAGTTGGAGGATACGTCTACGATAACGCTGCCCGCGTTCATCACTTTGGAAAATTCTTCGTTGATATACACCGTGCCGAGCGCGTTGATACGCAAAATGCTTTCCTGCGTACCCTTCATTGCCGGCGAAACGCCTGCGCAATTGATAACGTTCTTCACCTCGCCCAGCTCGGTCGCGAACGCAACCAGCTCCTTTACGCTCTCTCTATTGGAAGTGTCGCAGGTCTTTGCGTACGCCGTAAAGCCGAGCTCCTTCAGCTCGTTGACCGCCCCCTCCAGCTTGCTCATCGTTCTACCCGAAAGGACGATAAGCTTGTCCTTGCTCATACATTTCGCGGCCTCCAAGCCCATACCGCTGCCGCCGCCCGTAATAACGCATACGTTTGCCATAACTATTTATTCTCCTTATCTTTGAAAGTATTTAGGTCTTACCCTTTCGTATTATAGCACATTTTTTTGCTCTTTGTCAATTATAAAACGGAAAAAAGGCAATACTAACCGTATGAAAGAACAGAAAACGAACAAAGAACGGTTCCTCGATTGGACCTTCTATCAAATTTACCCGAGAAGCTTTTACGACGCAAACGGCGACGGTATCGGCGATCTACGAGGCGTCGAAAAAAAGCTCGACCACCTGCAAGCGCTCGGCGTGAACGCCGTGTGGCTTTCTCCCTGCTATAAAAGTCCCAACTGCGACAACGGCTACGACGTGTCCGATTATCGGGATATCATGGACGAATTCGGCACGCTCGACGATTGGACGCGGCTTAAAAACGCCCTGCACGAGCGGGGGATCAAGCTGATCATGGACTTCGTCGCCAACCATACCTCCTCCGAGCATTTTTGGTTTCAAGAAGCCAAGAAATCGCGCGACAATCCCTATCACGATTACTATATTTGGGCGGAAAAGCCGCTCAATAATTGGCGCTCCACCTTCGGCGGCAGCGCGTGGGAATATAACGAAGCGACGAACGAATATTATTTGCACTCGTTCGCCGTCGGTCAGCCCGATCTGAATTGGGAAAACCCCAAGGTCCGCAAGGAAATGCAAGAGATCGTGGACTTTTGGGTAGAGCTCGGCGTGGACGGCTTCCGCTGCGACGTGCTCGACCACATCTCCAAAGACTTCCAAGCGGACAAACGCTACGACGGTCCGCGCCTGCACGAATATATCCGCGAGCTGTTCGACCGCGACGGGGTGCGGCATATCTTCGTTATCGGGGAATGTCAATCGGACGAGAGCGGCGTTTGCGAGCTTTGCGGCAAGGATAGAGGCGAGCTTACCACGATCTTTCAGTTCGAGCACGTACGCCAAAGTGCGCAAAGCAAGTTTATCCCCTTTCGCTTCGATTTGAACCGTTTTCGCGACGTTCTCGTAAAATGGCAAGCCTTCACCGCGAAAAACGAGCTTTTATACACCCTTTTCACCGACAATCACGACCAGCCCTTTTTGCTTTCGCTTATCCAACCGCCTAAGGCTTTGCGCTACGAAGCGGCGACTATGCTCGGGGCGGCAGTCTATTTGCTGAAGGGTATTCCCTTTATCTATCAGGGACAAGAGTTCGGCGCGGTCAATTCCTACTTTGACGATATCGACGATTTTAACGATATCGAAACGCACAACTATTACCGCGCGCGCAAGGCTACGACGGATAAGAAAACGCTGATGGAGGAGATCAATTTCGGTAGCCGCGACAATTCCCGGCGACCGATGGCTTGGACGGCGAACAAAGCCGAAAACTTCGGCTTCACGACGGGCAAGCCTTGGCTCGCGCCTCCCACGCAAGCTAAAAACGTCAATTTGGAAACGGATAGACGAGCGGAAAGATCGGTATTCCGTTTTTATCAAGACCTGTTGCGCCTCCGCAAAGAAAGCGTTGCGATCAGGCGCGGCGCGTTTTGCGATCTGACCGAAATCCAAAATTCGTTCGTCTTTTCACGCGCAACGGATAACGAAAGGATATTCGTCGTTTGCAATTTCGAAAAGGCGCAAAATATTTCCCTACCCGTAAAAAACGCGCGGCTAATTTTATGCAACTACGCCGCGCGAAAAAACGACCCGTTCAACGAGGCGTTCGCTCCCTACGAGATCGCGGTATACCAAAATCGTCCGTAAAAAAACGACCTTTCCGAAAAACTCGGAAAGGTCGTTTTCCTTTATTTTCACAAATTTTTTTGCACGAAGCCTTCGAGCACCGCCGCAGGCACGAAGCCGAGGTTGTTGTCCTTGACCTCGCCGCCCTTGAACGCGATGATATTGGGAATGGAGGTGATGCCGTATTTCACCGCGGCGCTTTCGCTCTCCTCCTCGTCAACGTCGATCTTTACGAACACCGCTTTGTCCTCGTATTTGTCGGAAATATCCTCGAATACGGGCGCGAGCATTCTACAAGGTCCGCACCAGCTCGCCCAAAAATCGCAAAAGACCGTCTTGTCCGTGCTTGCAAGCAATTCTTCCAACTCTTTACCGTTTACATACTTTACCATACTGTTTTCTCCTTATCTTTAACTTGTTTCATTTGTTTTGAAAATATACGACCGCGTCTTCAAGCGCCACCCGTTCGCTCTCGCCCGTCGCCATATTTTTTACGTTCATAGCCCCCTCGGCAAGCTCGTTGCCGCCGATCACCGCCACGAATTTCGCGCCGATCTTGTCCGCGTACTTAAACTGCGCTTTCACCGAGCGTTCCATATGATCGAGCTCCGCAAACACCCCGTTTCTTCTCAGCGCCGCGCACAGCTCGAACGCCTTTTTGCGACATTCGCCGTCCATACCGGCAAGATATACGGTCGGCGTTTTCGGTTGGGGTATATCCACGCCCGTTTGTTGCATTACGATCAGCAGTCGTTCGATACCCGCAGCAAACCCGACCGCAGGAGTGGGATTGCCGCCCAGCTCCTCGATGAGCTTATCGTATCTACCGCCGGCGCATACCGTTCCCTGCGCGCCGATAGAGGTGGAAACGAACTCGAACACGGTGCGCGTGTAATAGTCCAAGCCGCGCACGATACGGGGGTCTATTTCATAGCTTACGCCCGCGAGCTCCAAATAATTTTTGAACTCGTCGAAATGCGCTTTACAAGCCTCGCAAAGATAATCGAGCATCTTGGGCGCGTCGGCGTTCACCCTTTTGCAGCCCTCCTCCTTACAATCGAGAAGCCGCAACGGGTTTTTCTCATACCGCGTTTTACAATCGTAGCAAAGCCCGTCCAAATGGGGGGCGAAAAAGGCTTTGAGCGCCTGATTGTACGCCGCGCGGCAGGCGGGACAACCGATAGAGTTGATATACAGCTGCACCTTAAGCCCCAGCTTTTTGAGCAAGGTATCGGCGGCAAGCACCGCTTCCGCGTCCGTTTGCGCGCCCTTCGCGCCGAATATCTCCACGCCGAATTGATGAAATTCGCGAAGCCGCCCTGCCTGCGGTCGCTCGTAGCGGAACGCAGGTATGATATAATACATTTTCGCCGGCAACACGCCGTTGCCCATACCGTTTTCGATAAACGAGCGCACCGCGCCCGCCGTACCCTCGGGCTTTAAGGTGATGGAGCGATCCCCCTTGTCCTTAAAGGTATACATTTCTTTCGTAACGATATCCGAGGTGTCGCCTACGCCGCGCTGAAACAGCTCGGTGTGTTCGAACACGGGCGTACGTATCTCTTTTAAGTGGAAAAGCTCCGCCGTTTCACGCGCGATATTTTCCACGTATTGCCATTTGTACGATTCGGAGGGCAAGACGTCCTTCGTGCCCTTGGGAATGTTGATCATAATTTTTTCCTCGCCGCTTACAGCACGTATTTTTTCAGGTTTCTGTCGCCCGTGAGCTTTTGCAAATGCTCGTCTACGTAGCGACTGTCGATATTCAGGGTAAAGGTGGGATAATCGCCGCCCGCGTTAAAGGAGATGTCCTCCAGCAGATATTCCATAACCGTATGCAACCGCCGCGCGCCGATATCCTCGCTCGTGGCGTTGAGCTCGACGGACACCTCCGCGATACGCTCGATCGCGCCCTCGTCGAATTGCAAATCGATATTATCCACGCTCAAAAGCTTGCCGTATTGGAAGGTGAGCGAATTTTCCGTTTCCGTCAAGATCCGCACGAAATCCTCTTTGGTCAAGCTTTGCAGCTCCACCGAAACGGGAAATCTACCCTGCAATTCGGGGATCAGATCCTCCACCGCCGCCACGTGGAAGGCGCCTGCCGCGATAAAGAGAATGAAGTCCGTTTTGATCGGTCCGTATTTGGTGACTACGGTCGAGCCCTCGACGATGGGCAAAATATCCCGTTGCACGCCCTCGCGCGACACGTCCGCGCCGCCGCGATTGCCCTTGCCTGCGATCTTGTCTATCTCGTCGATGAACACGATCCCGTCGTTTTCCGCACGGTATAACGCCTCCGCTTTAATAGCGTCCTCGTCCACGAGCTTGCCCGATTCCTCTTCGAGCGCGATCGCAAACGCCTCTTTTACGGGGAATTTGCGTTTCTTTTTCTTTTGGGGGAACATATCCCCGAAAATACTTCCGATAGAGATCGCCGCGCCCCCGGGGACCAATTCCATCGCCTGCGGCGTATCCAAGATCTCCATTTCGATCGTGAAATTATCGAACTGCCCCTTTCGCAAGCCGTCCAACAAATTCGCCTCGAACACCTCTTTCGCGGTATCCCCTTTCTCGTCCTTTTTCGCCTCCGCAAGCGCGCGCACGATACGCTTTTCCGCAGCGACCGTCGCCCTGGACTTCACTTCCTCTTCCTTTTCCGCTTTTACCAAACGGTAGGCGCACTCGGCAAGATCGCGGATCATACCCTCGACGTCCTTACCTACGTAGCCGACCTCCGTGTATTTGGTGGCTTCCACCTTGACGAAGGGAGCTTTGACGAGCTTGGCAAGCCGACGGGCGATCTCCGTTTTACCTACGCCCGTAGGTCCCTTCATAATGATATTTTTGGGGGTGATCTCCTCGCGGATTTCGGTAGGGAGCTGCGCGCGACGGTAACGGTTACGCAAAGCGATGGCGACCGCCTTTTTCGCGTCGTCTTGACCGATAATGTATTTATCCAACTGATTTACGATCTGTTTGGGAGATAAATTCATGCTTTGACCTCCTTTTTCGCCGTGCGTTTTTTGGGCTTTTGCTCTTTCTCGCCCACCACCTCGCAACGGATATTGTCGTTGGTGAACACGCATATCTCGGACGCGATCTTGAGCGCTTTTTTGGCGATCGTTTCCGCGTCGAAATCCGTTTCCTGATACAGCGCGCGCGCCGCCGCCAAAGCGTAGTTTCCGCCGCTGCCGATAGCGCAAACGCCCTCGTCCGGCTCGATCACCTCGCCCGTGCCCGATAAAATGAGCAGGGTGTTCTCGTCCGCCGTGATCATCATAGCGTCCAGCTTACGCCCTATCTTGTCGCTTCTCCAAAGTTCGGCAAGCTCCACCGCCGAGCGCATCAAATTGCCCGAAAATTTATTGAGCATACCCTCGAAGCGTTCGGTGAGCGCAAACGCGTCCGTAACCGAGCCGGCAAAGCCCAAAATGACCTTGCCCCCGTAGATACGGCGCACCTTTACGGCGGTATTTTTGAATATTACCGATTCGCCCATCGTGACCTGTCCGTCGCCTGCGATCGCGGTCACGCCCTCTTTTTTGACCGCACAAATGGTCGTTCCTCTAAATTCCATACTTTTCTCCTTTTATCGGGATATCGTTGCAAGCGCGCGTGTAGCAAGCGCTTTATACCGCTCCTTTTTGTCCTTGATACGGGTATCGAGGGGAGCCAATATCCCGAAGTTTGCATTCATCGGCTGAAAATCCTTGGTTGGGGTGGAAATATGCGTTTCGAGCGCGCCGCACACCGTGCGGTTATCGAACGCGTGCTTTTCCCGCCCCAAGATCTCGTCGGCGATATGGATCGCCGCAAGCAGTCCGCTCGCCGCGCTCTCGACGTAGCCCTCTACGCCCGTGATCTGCCCCGCGAAATACAGCCTTCTATTATTCTTAACCGAAAAATCGCGATTCAAAACGCTCGGGGCTTGAATATAGGTATTTCTATGCATCACGCCGTAACGCAAGAACTCCGCGTTTTTTAAGGCGGGTATCATAGAAAACACCCGTTTTTGCTCGGAAAACTTCAAATTCGTTTGAAATCCGACCAAATTATACGCCGTACCCGCTTCGTTTTCCTTACGAAGCTGTAACACCGCGTACGGACGGTTGCCGTTACCGTCGACCAACCCCACGGGCTTGAGCGTACCGAAGCGCAAAGTGTCGCGCCCACGCGAAGCCATCACCTCGACGGGCATACAGCCCTCGAAAATATCTCCCTTTTCAAACTCGTGCAAATGCGCGCGCTCGGCGGCGAGCAACGCGTCCACGAACGCGTAATATTCCTCTTTGGTCATAGGGCAGTTGATATAATCCCCCGTACCCTTGCCGTACCTATCCCCCGTAAACGCGGCGTCTACGTCGATACTCTCCGCGGACACGATGGGCGCGGACGCGTCGTAAAAGTGCAAATTGCCGCCCGTTTTACTGCGAATATCCTCGCTTAAAGCGTCCGAAGTGAGCGGTCCCGTCGCGATGATCGCGTACCTGTCCCCCTCGCTATCCAATTCGGGAAGGCGTAACACCTCCTCCGAGCGTATCGTGAGGTTGGGACAATTTTTAAGTTTTTCGGTGATATACGCCGAAAACTGCTCCCTGTCAACGGCAAGCGCCGCGCCTGCCGGCACGCGCGTAGCGTCCGCCGCCTCTATCACCATCGAGCCAAGCCGCCGCATCTCCTCCTTCAAAAGTCCGCACGCGTTCGCGTAGATATCGTTGCTTTTGAGAGAGTTGGAGCACACGAGCTCGCCGAAGCTTTCGCTCTCGTGCGCCGGCGTGAATTTTTTCGGCTTCATATCGACGAGCGTGGTCGGGATACCGCGGCTCGCCAAATAATACGCCGCTTCGCTGCCCGCCAAGCCGCCGCCGACGACGAGTACCGTCTTACACATTATCGTCGAAATCCGCGGGGAAATAGCCGCCGTCGTCCAAATAGTTGGGTTCGTCCATCAAAGGCGGCGCTTCGAACGCGCTCACGAATTCGGGCGCGGTTTGTTTTTTAGCGCTCTTTTCCGACTTTTCCGCAGGCTTTTCCGTCTTGACGCGGTAGGAACAATCCTTGTTGTCGCACTTGATATTGCCGCGCGCCGTCTTGACGAGCGCGCCGCCGCAGGCGGGACATTTGTCGCCCGTGGGGATATCCCAGCTCATAAATTTACAATCGGGATAACCTACGCAGCTGTAATACACCTTGCCGCGCTTGGATTTCCGCACCGACATCGCCGCGCCGCACTCGGGACATTTGCCCGCGAGCTTGGGCTCCTCGTCCGAGGGCATAGACAGGGTAGACTTGCAATCGGGATAGCTCGGGCACGCCAAAAACCGCCCGAATTTACCGCTCTTCACCACCATATTTTCGCCGCACTTGGGACAGCGCACGGAGGATATCTCCTCCTTGCTTTCGCTGACGATATTGCGACATTCGGGATAGTTGGAGCAAGCGAGATATTTACCGAATTTGCCCATTCTGCGGAGCATAAAATGACCGCACTTGCCGCATACCGTATCGGTGAGCTCGTCGCCGTACGAGGACGCCTTGCGGAGATTTTTCTCAAAGTCGGGATAGAAATCGCCTATGACCTCCCGCCAATTCACGCCGCCCTCCTCGATATCGTCCAGCTTGGTTTCCATACCCGCCGTAAACCCGATATCCATAACGTCTTGGAAGCATTTTACGAGCATATCCACCACGTCGTAGGCAATGGGCGTGGGCGTCATATATTTTCCGTCCTTTTTGACGTACTTTTGCATCAGTTTGGAAATGATGGTGGCGTACGTGGAGGGTCTACCGATCCCCTTTTCCTCCATCGCTTTGACGATAGAAGCGTCGGTATAGCGCAAGGGCGGCTTGGTGAATTTTTGTTCCTTTTGCATAGATACGAGCGCGAGCTCGTCCCCCTCGCTCAGATCGGGCAACAGCTTCGCCGAGCTGATCCCCTCCTCGTCCTCTTTCTTGGAGATATCCTGATACACCGCCGTAAAGCCCGCGAATAACAGCACCTTGCCGCTCGCCTTGAAGATATAACCGCCGTTATCGATCTCCATTTGCGCGCTGTTGTATTTCGCCTCCGCCATTTGCGAGGCGAGGAAACGCTCGTACACGAGCTTGTAAAGGGCGTGATGCTTTTTATCGAGCAGCTTTTTCGCCTTTTCGGGGGTCATATTCAAGTCGATGGGTCTGATCGCCTCGTGCGCGTCCTGCGCGCCCTTTTTGGAGGCGTAATAGTTGGGCTTTTCGGGCGCGTAGTCCTCGCCGTACGTCTCGCGTATCTTATCGAGCGCCTTGGCTTGCGCCTCCTTGGATACGCGCACGGAGTCGGTACGCATATAGGTAATGAACGCGATATGGTCGCCATTCTCCGTTTCGATACCCTCGTACAAATGCTGGGCAAGGGACATCGTTTCGGGTGCGGTAAAACCGAGCTTGGTAGAGGCGTCCTGTTGCATAGAGCTGGTGGTGAAGGGAGCGGGCGCGTGCGATTTCGCGATCGTCTTTTTTACCTTGGAAACGACGAATTTGCCCTGCTCGAGCGCTGCAAGCACCTGCGCCGTTTCCTCCGCGGACGAGGGCTTGTATTTTTTCGTGCCTTTCTTTTCCAAAAGCGCCTTGAACGAGGCGTATTTTTGCGGCAGGTCGCGAAGCTCCGCCGTCAAGTTCCAATATTCCTCGGGCTTGAACGCGGCGATCTCCCTTTCTCTTTCGACGATCAGCCTAAGCGCGACCGATTGCACGCGACCGCCCGAAAGGGTGCGTTTACCGTTGCCGTTCTTATCCTCGATCTTATGATTGAGCAGGGTGGAAAGCTTATAGCCCACGAGCCTATCCAAAACGCGGCGCGCCTGTTGCGCGTCCACGAGATTGTAGTTGATTTGACGGGGAGCCTCCAACGCCCGTTCGATGGCGCGCTGGGAAACCTCGTTGAATTCGATACGGTTCTTCCCCGTTTCCGAAAGCCCCAAAACCGTTTGTAAATGCCATGCGATCGCCTCCCCCTCTCTATCGGGGTCGGTCGCAAGATAAACGCGATCGGCTTTTTTCGTCGCGTCGGTGAGCCGACGGATCACGTCCTCTTTCCCCTCGGAATTGACGTATTTCGGCTCGAAATCGTTGCTTATATCCACGCCGAGCGTATGCACGGGCAGATCGCGGATATGCCCCGCCGAAGCGTCTACGCGGTATTTTCCCTTGAGGTATTTGGAAATGGTTTTCGCCTTGGAGGGCGACTCTACGATAATTAAATCCATGCTAACTTCCTTTACGAAAAATTTTTAACTTATTTATACGGGCGCGTAACGGTTGCCGCCGATAGAGGCGATCAACCCTTTCACTTCGAGCGAGGCGCAGACCGCCCTCGCCTTATACGTGGGCACGCCCGATCTTTCCGCAAGCGCGGCGATATGTCCCTCGGACAGCTCGCGCACCGCCTGCAACAGCTTTTCCTCGTCCGCCGACAATTCCACCGCGGCGGCTTTTTCCCTTTTCTCTATCCCGAACGCACGGAAAATATCCTCGGCGCACTCGGCGAGGCACGCGCCCTCTTTGATGAGCCGATTACAGCCCACGCCCGTAGGCGCGTTTGGTGCGTAGGGCAGGGCGAACACGGGAATACCGATCCGCCTTGCGTATTTCGCCGTGATCAACGCGCCGCTCGTTTCGCCGGCGCTCACCACGAGCGCGCCGACCGAAAGCCGCGCGAGCAGCTTGTTGCGAAACTCGTAAGAAAAATTCCGAACGGGGATGTCGTAGGGGTGTGGGGATAAGACCAAGCCCCGTTTCGCCACCTGCGTCAAAAGGGGCAATTGCGCCTGCGGCAACGCGGAAAATCCACCCGCCAAAACGCAAATAATTTTGCCCGTACCCTGCAACGCGCCCTCGATCGCCGCGCCGTCGCCGCCGTCCGCCGTACCCGTAACGAGGGTGAACTCGGCGGATAATTCGCGCGCGAGCTGCACCGTCAGCTTAAGGGTATTCGCCGCCGTCCGCCGGGAGCCGACCACCGTGAATTTGCGCGTTTGCAACAATTCCGTATCCCCCACGCCGTACAGCTTTTCGGGCGCGCCCGAAAGCCGCTTCCATTCGCTCGGATACTGCGCGGAGTCCTTGGTTATTTCTATGATATGCTTTTCGTCGAAAATACTATACAACGCCGTCTACCTCAATCCCCGTCGCCGTCCGATTCGTAGGCGCGATAGGAGATAGCCTCGTAGAGATGCTCGGGCAAAATGTTTTCGGAAAGCTCGAGATCGGCGATCGTCCGCGCGACCTTGATAATACGCGAGCGAGCACGCGCCGAAAGATGTAAATTTTCAAACGCCTCGCGAAGCAGCGCCTCCCCCTCCGCGTCCAAGCGACAACATTCGCGGCGCTCCTTTTCTCCCATCTCGGCGTTCGTCGAGATACCGCTTTCCGCAAACCGCTCTCTTTGTATCCTTCTCGCGCCGTCCGCGCGCGCTTTTACCTGCGCGCTCGTTTCCTCCTCCTTTTCGGATACGAGATCGTCGTAATCCACGCCGTCCACCTCTACTTGAATGTCTATCCTATCCAACAAAGGTCCCGAAACGCGGGCGCGATACCGCCGAATATCGTTGGGCGTGCAGGTACAACGGCGCTTACTGCTGCCGTAATTGCCGCACGGACAGGGGTTCATACTCGCGCACAGCATAAAGGAAGCGGGATAAGTGACCGTGCCGCCTGCGCGGGATACGGTGATCACGCCGTCCTCCAAGGGCTGTCTGAGCGCTTCGAGCGACGAGCGTTTATACTCGGGCAATTCGTCCAAGAACAGCACGCCGCCGTGGGCAAGACTGATCTCCCCGGGGTGCACCCCTTTACTGCCGCCGCCGCAAAGGGAAACGGTCGTAGCCGTGTGATGAGGGCTTCTGAACGGACGGGTAGACAAAATACCCGTTTCCCCCAAAACGCCCGCCACCGAATGTATCTTGGTAATTTCGAGCGCCTCCTCGAAGGTCATATCGGGAAGCACGGAGGGAATGGAGCGCGCAAGCATCGTCTTACCGCTACCCGGGGGACCGACGAACAGGATATTGTGTCCGCCTGCGACCGCCACCTCCAGCGCGCGCTTGGCGATGGATTGCCCCTTGACGAAAGCGAGATCGTACGGCTGTTTTTCCAAAGCCGCGCCGCCGTCGAACGCCGATTCGGGCACGGGCGTAAGCCTTTGCAAGCCCGAAAGATGGTCCACTACCTCTTTGAGCGTTTTCGCCGCGTACACCTCCACGCCGCGAACGAAGCCCGCTTCCTTGCGGTTTTCGTAGGGTACGATAAACCGCGTAAAGCCCTTATCGCGCGCGGATATGACGGTGGGAAGCACGCCCTTGACGGGGCGGAGGTCGCCGTTTAAGGCAAGCTCACCCAAAAACACCACGCCGTCCGTGTCGGCAACGAGCGCGCCGCTTGCCGACAGCAAGCTTACGGCGACGGGCAGATCGAACGCCGAGCCCTCCTTTTTGACGGAGGCGGGCGCGAGATTGACCGTGATCTTATGCGAGGGAAAGGGCAGCGCGGAATTTTTTACGGCGCTCCTCACCCGTTCCTTAGATTCCTTGACCGCCGTATCGGGCAAACCCACGATATCGTAGGAGGGAAGTCCCTTGGATATATCCGCTTCGACCGTTACGGGCACCCCCTCCAAGCCGATCAGCGTGTAACTTCGTACCTTTGCAATCATTCGTAATACCTCGCCGTTTGCGCTAAATTGCTTCCTTATTATATAGCCTTTCTTTTCTATTGTAAACCAAACGCGCAAAAAAGTAAACAAATTTACGGGTGTTTTTTTGCAATTGCGGAATTTTTATAAAAATTTATCCCCCGCCAAAAGCATTCCCCCGTATTTTATATGAGATTACCACATTGGTAAAACGGCGTAGATACGAGCAGTTCAAGGCGGAGCGAGGGCGCGTACCGTTCGTACGTAACCGAGCGACAACGCCGAATTGGTAAAACGGCGTAGATACGAGCAGTTCAAGGCGGAGCGAGGGCGCGTACCGTTCGTACGTAACCGAGCGACAACGCCGAAATGCGAAGTATATACGCCGTTTTTCACAAAAAAACAAGCTCGCCTTTGACTTTAAGCGAACTTGCCCTTTCGGATTTTTTCCGATACGATTAAATTTTTTCTTTGACTTTGGCAGCCTTGCCCGTCAATTTACGCAAATAATACAGCTTTGCTCTTCTTACCTTACCCCGTCTTACGACCGTGATGGACGCGATCTTCGGGGAATGGAGAGGATAGGTTTTTTCCACGCCTACGCCGTACGAAATGTGGCGAACGGTGAAGGTTTCGGACACGCCGCCGTTTTTCTTTGCGATAACAACGCCCTCGAAGTTTTGGACTCTTTCCTTGCCGCCTTCAATGATCTTATAGCCGACTTTAATCGTGTCGCCTACGTTGAAGGACGGAACTTCTTTTTTCATGGTTTCCGCGTTGATAGCTTCGATCAATCCTTTCATTTTCTGACTTTACCTCCGTTATTTACGAAACGTTCATAACCCGCTGCGTAGCTCCTCGCTACGCCCAAAAAGGCAGCGGAACGCTCGAAGTCGGTATCTATTATATACGATTTTTCTCCCTTTTGCAAGCGTTTTTACATCATATTTTCATTATTTTTATTTTTATTTTATTTTTTTCCGTCCTCTCCCACCCTTTTTCTCTTGACTGTCACGCGCGTATCACTTATAATTGTTTTATTAAGTATTTTTATCCACTTTACGGAGGTTTTTTATGGACTTTTTATTAAAGGGGTTCCAAGCCATCGGCGACAACCCTAAAATGATCGCTATGTGGATCATCGGTGGTCTTTTGATCTACCTTGCGATCAAAAAGGATATGGAGCCGGCGCTCCTTTTGCCCATGGGCTTCGGCGCAATTCTCGTGAATTTGCCCCTCTCGCCCGTGGTTGACGAGCACGGTATCATCGCTTCCCTGTTCCAAGTAGGTATCGCCGCTTCCGAAGCAATGCCCTTGCTTTTGTTTATCGGTATCGGTTGTATGATCGACTTCGGACCCTTACTTACCAATCCCAAGCTCTTTATTTTGGGCGGCGCGGCGCAATTGGGTATCTTCATTACCATCATCTTGGCGGCAATGATCGGCTTCCCCCTCAACGACGCGGCTTCCATCGGTATTATCGGTGCGGCGGACGGTCCTACGGCTATTTTGGTCGCGCAAAAGGTAATGTCCAACTATCTCGGTCCCATCATGGTCGTAGCTTACTCGTATATGGCGCTCGTACCTATCGTACAGCCCGCGGTCGTTAAGCTTTGCACGACGAAAAAGGAACGCCTTATCAAGATGAAATACAGCGCCAAGCAAATTCCCAAGCTGATGCGTATTTTGTTCCCGATCATCGTTACCATTTGCTCGGGCTTGATCGCGCCCGACTCCCTCTCGCTCGTCGGTATGCTGATGTTCGGTAACCTGATCCGCGAGTGCGGCGTACTCAAATCCCTTTCGGAAACGGCGCAAACGACCTTCTCGAATATCATCACACTGCTCCTCGGCATCACGATCGCTTTCCAAATGCAAGCGGATCAATTCCTGCAATTGGAAACGCTGATCATTATGGTACTCGGCTTGTTCGCGTTCGTATTCGATACGGTGGGCGGCGTTATGTGCGCGAAGCTTATGAACCTTTTCAGTAAGGAAAAGATCAATCCTATGCTCGGCGCGGCAGGTATTTCCGCATTCCCTATGGCAGCGCGCGTCGTGGAAAAGATGAGTATTAAGGAAGACCCGTCCAACCACTTGCTTATGCACGCGGTCGGCGCAAACGTATCCGGTCAGATCGCCTCCGCTATCGTCGGCGGCTTGATCATCGGTATCCTGTTCCCCGGTTTATAAGGAGGTATAGACTATGTTGCATTTGTTATTGGCTTTTGAAAATTTGAACCCTATGAACTGGGAGGTCATCAAGCCTGCGCTCAACTTCCTGTGGCAAGGACTTTTGGCGATCTTCGTGGTTATCGGCTTGATCATTCTCGCCGTGAAGCTCACCGCCTTTTGTATCAACAAAGCGACGGAAGCGAAAAAGCGTCGCGAGGAAGCGCAAAACGCGGAAACGCCCGAAAGCGATTCGTAAAACGCATCTTAAAGACGGTCCGTGCATATCTTATACGGACCGTCTTTTTTTGAGGTTCTTATGACAAATCTATTGATCAAGCTATTCGTTAAAAACAGCGGGGAAACGCAAAATCCCAAGGTCCGCGCGGCGTATTTGTCCCTTTCGGGCTTTACGGGTATCGCCGTCAATATCCTCCTTTTTATCGGCAAGCTCGTGTTAGGTCTCGTATCCGCTTCGGTGGCGATCGTAGCCGACGCATTCAACAATATCTCGGACGCAGGCTCGGCGATCGTCGCGCTGATAGGCTTCCGCCTCGCGGCGAAGCCCGTCGATAAGGAACACCCCTTAGGGCACGGACGCTTGGAATACGTGACCGGCTTTATCGTCGATATGCTCATTATCCTCGTCGGCTTCGAGCTGTTGAAAACCTCGCTCGATAAGATCGTAAACCCCGTTTTGCCGACGGTGGGCAATATCACCCTGCTCCTGCTCGGCGTAGCCATTCTCGTCAAGGCTTGGCTGTTCTTTTTCTATCGAAAGCTCGCCAAGCTCGCGCAATCGGCCCCCGTCAAGGCGGCGGCGTTCGATTCCCTCACCGATTGCGTAGCCACTACCTTGGTGCTTACCTCCTCGCTCGTAGCCCGTTTTTGGGGCGTGGCGATCGACGGCTGGGCAGGTATTGTGGTGGCGGCGTTTATCCTGTTTACGGGCGTGAAAGCGGCTAAGGAAACGATCGATCTTCTCCTCGGCTCGCCTCCCGACCCCGCTTTTATCCAAAGCATCTACGAATTTGCCAAAAACTATCCGCGTGTGATCGGGATCCACGACGTTATGGTACACGATTACGGCGTAGGCAGACAGATCGTATCCTTCCACGCCGAAGTCCCCTCCGATTCGGATATCAATATCGCGCACGAGGAGGTGGATAAAATGGAACGGGATATGAACGAAAAATTCGGCTGTATCGTTACCGTTCACCTCGACCCCATCGTAACGGACGATCCCCTCGTCAACGAACTTCGAGCCCTCGCCGAAAGGACGGCAAAAGAGGTAAACGGCGAATTTACCATTCACGATTTCCGTATGACCAAGGGAGAAAAGAAGATCAATTTGATCTTCGACCTCGTCCTGCCCGCCGATTGCAAAACGCCCACGGACGAAGCGGCAAGGCTCGTTTCCGAAAAGCTACGCGAGAAAAACCCCGACTGCTCGTGCGTCATTCGCGCCGAACATCCCTTCGTATAAAACGCAAAAGCCCCTCGTTTCCGCGAGGGGCTTTATCATAGCCGCTTTACTATCCTTTTCAGTTTTTCTATCTCTTTCTCGCTCTCTTGCAAGCGCGCCATCTTCCGTATCAGCCCGTCCAGCTTGCGGATATCCCTCTTGACTTGCGCGCCCGCCTCCGTAGCCGCCTCCGCTTGCAACGCCTCTCTCCGCGCTTTCGCCGCCGTCAGCCAACTTTCGATATACGCGTGCCTCTCTATCCGCAGCTCCAGCTCCTCCCGTTTCCTCTCCATTTACCCAAACGCTCCTTTCTTATATTATACCTAACCAACGGTTAGTTGTCAAACAAAACACTAACCGTTGGTTATAATTTTTGGTATAAGGGGGAAGAAAAAGAGTATGTACGAGATCATCAAAGCGCGATTGAGCGAGGAACTGAAGCACTGTCCTTTTACGAAAACGGAGATGGCAAAGCGCGTAGGCGTTTCGCCCGAAATGATCACGCAGTATATCACGACGAAGAAGCTACCCAAGCTGGACACCTTTGCCAAGCTGTGCAAGGAGTTGGATCTGCCTGCGACCTATATTCTCGGCTTGAGCGACATATAGACGAAAGCCCCGTCCGATACGGACGGGGCTTTTCGTTTACTCCTCGAGGGCGGCTTTCAGCCGTTCGTTTTCCGCGCGAAGCCGTTCGTTCTCCGCTTTCAGCGCCTTGGCGAGCCTGTCGTACAGGGCGTTGATCTCGTTTTCCAAGCGGCGGCGTAAAAAGTCCTTGTCGGGCATAGCCGTTTGGCTCTTTTCGGGGGCTTGTGCCCGCCGACCGCGCACGCTATCCGCGTCCAAGCCCATTTCGCTCGCGATCGCCGCGATACGCGCAGGGTCCTTTTTGAGGGTGTTGCGATACTTGTTTTGCAGGCGCAGCATCAGCTTGTCGTCCCCTTTGGACAGGTTAAAGATGGCGCGCCGCACGGACAAGCCCTTGCTCTTTTCCGCGAGGATACTACGCAGCGTCGCGTCCGTTTCCTCCTCGGTAAATTCGCGGATCTTTTCCACGGACAGGCTGGAGCCGTCGAGAAGCTTGACGATCCGCTCGTCCTTTTTCTCGTTCTTCATCAGCGCGTAATAATAATTCCGCACGCTGCCCTTTGCTCTGCCCCGTTCCAAGCCGTACGCCGCGAAAAGATAGGTGAGCGTCTTGCCCTTTGCCTTGCCCCGTTTAATGTATTCCACCAAGCTCTTTGCTTCCTCTTCCGTGTAACCGTTGATCTTATTCATACTTTTTTCCTCCGATTTGCGGTTTTTCACGGTGATTATTACCCCATTTTTCCGATTTTATACATTTTCACGGATAAAAAGAATATAGTAAATTATGAAAATTTATTTTTTATCCTCTCAACCCGCCGCGCTCACCCTCAACGAGCTGTATTTCGGCGTTACCGACAAATTCGAACGCTTTGCCGAGTTATCCCTCAAGGATAATATTTTCGTGCGTTTTACCCCCCAAAACGCCCTGCCTATCGGTTTTTTTCTCACCGAGGATATCCGCTTTACGCCGCCGCAGGGGGTTGAGGTGTACTTATTAAAGAACGCGATCGCGTTATACGCGCGCGACTTTCCCCCCGCCGATCTCACCCTGCGCCCCGTAGCCCAGCTCCGCGACGGCGACACGCTCGCCACCGTCTTTGCTCAAGGCGCGTTACAGCTTTCCGTGCAATCGGAAAAGGGCTTTTTCGTCGCGACCCTGCCCCCCGCTTTCGCCCAATGCGAGCTATTCTTTCACTTGGGGCTTATCCTATTGAAAACGCCGACCGCGCTCGCCGTCTACACCCCCAAAGCGGAGCGGGTGTTTTTGGAAAATATCCTTTCCTACGAGCTGACGGACGACGGGCTGAAAGCCGTCCTGCCTCTTTCCGACCGCTTGCGCCGCACCGCCGAATGTACCTATCTTTTCACCGAGGAGGGTTGCACGCGCACGGGCTTTATATTGCGACAGGAAAACGCTACGGAAAACGCCGCCGCCGAGCTACTTCCCTACGCGTTCTTCGAGAGCGTTTTGATCGGGGCAAATTTCGAAGAAATGCTCGCGGACGAGTTAGTACTCGAAAAGGAGAATATCGCGCGTTTTTTGGGCGATTTCGAGGCGGTGATCTTGACCGAGGACGCCAACACCTGCGGCTTAGTGCGGCGTAAGGGAGAGCGGCTTTTCGAGGCGTCCTATTTCACGGTGACGCTCCAAGAGGGCAAAATCGCGGATATTCGCGGATAATTGGCATAATTTCCTATAAAAAGTTTGCAAAACGACCGCGTGGACGCTTGACATCCGCGCGGCGTTTGTTATACAATAAACGGGTAAAAAATCTAAAAAGGAGAGAACGGAATATGCAAAAAGTCATTTGCAAAAAGGTTTACGATACGGAAACCTCCACGCTTATCAAAAAAGTAACTTTCGGGAACTTCGGCGACCCTAACGGTTACGAGGAAAGCCTCTACCAAACGGAAAGCGGTTCTTACTTCCTCTATACCAACGGCGGCGAAAGCTCCAAGTATACGAAAGAAAACATTACGCGTATGAGCGCGGAAAAGAAAGACGCGTGGTTGAAGGATCACGAGTAAACGAAAGAAAAAACCGTTTCGGGATAACCGAAACGGTTTTTTTATACGCTTTTTAATATTTCTTTACGGTAACCTTTTTGATCACGATCGCCTTTTGGGGCACGTGGTAGCTTTCCGTATTGTCCTTTTGTCCCACGTACGGGTCGTCCCCGTCCACCTCTACGGTCGTTTCGGGTGCGAACACCTCGTCCTCGTCGCCCGCGCTATAATTTTCCGCGATATAGTCCTCGATATCCCCTTTCAGCTCTTCCAGCGCCTCCACGCTGTCGTCGTCGAGCGTTGCGAACGTACAATAATTGTCGTCCGATTTCGTTTCGCTTGCAAGGGAGATAAAGAACAAAGAGGTCGCGCAGTTGTTCTCGTAATCACGCCAAGCTACGCCCTCGCCGTTATGCCGTTCGATGACCACTTGATCCTCGCCGTCCTTTTCCGTATAGAACATAGAAAGGGAGCCGAAGGTTTGATCGAGCGCGCCGTTTTCCACGGTAAAGTCGGCGTTTTCGTAAAACTCGCCGTACAGGGTGTAGGTGGGCGTCGCTTTCGTTTCGTCCGTCCAAACGCTGACGGGGAAATCCGCGTAATTCTTTACGATATCGTAATATTTTTTATACACGAGATTTTCGTTTTCGTAGGTGTAACCGCCGGTATACAGCTTATCGCTCGTATAATCGTGCACGCAAAGCCCGTCGTAATATCCGTTTTCCGCAAGCGCGAGGAAATGCTTGACGGTCGCCGGCGCGATCTTCCTGTACAGCTTATATTCCAGCTCGTAGGTCTGCCCGTTGAACTCGATCTCCATTTCTACCTTCGGATGCGAGGTCTCGCAAGCGGTGAGCGTAGCCGTGCAAGCTACGGTCGCGCTAAGAGCCAACGCGCCGCAAAGTATTCTTTTCATCTTCGTTTTGAACATAATGATACACTCCTCATTATTCTACCATTTTATTTTACCTTTTATTTGCGTTTCCGTCAAGTACTTTTGCTATCTTTTCTTCATTTTTTATCCGATTTACACAAACGAAAAAGCCGTTGCCCTATCGACAACGGTTTTTTTCGTTCTTATGGAAAGCTTACGCTTACGCCTCCGCCTTTGCTTCCGCCTTCTTTTCGTCCACCCATCTATTGACGGTCGATTGCGCCATCGCGTAGCTGATGATGCCCAAGCCGAACAAGCCCAAAAGCAGGTGTACCACGCCGCTCGACGAATTGTCGTACGCTTCGATCTTCTTGCCTAACATATAGAACCAATAGAACTGATAAATTCCAAGGGTTACGATCGTAAGCAAGAGCGCTTTTACGCCGCCAGCCGTTTTGATCCTCGACAATTTATTGGAATCGTTCGTAAGACAAACGAACCAATACAAGCCGTAGATACCGCAAGTGATGATGGAAAACAGGATCGCCAAACCGACGCTTCTCTTTTTCGCCATTTTTTCTACCTCCGTATAACTTAAAATAATTTTTTATAACAATCGGATTTACTCCGAAATGTCCGACCCAAAACGTTGAGCACGCTCACCAAGCCGTCCGCGGATGAATTGCGCTCCCGCTGTTCGTGCTCCTCCAAAAAGACGCGGTCTATCTTTTCCTTTAGCCCCTCTTTCGAGCAATCCCCCTCGAAAAGAAAGGCGCATATCCGCTCGCCGTACGCTTCGGCGCTATCCACCATCTCCGCGACGTATTCCGCGGAAAAATCGAAATGGTTTTTCTTGAAATCGTTGCAAATGGATACGTCCAGATCCAAAACGGGCGTATCGCAGGCGAAATACCGACGGTTGTCGTATCGCGCGTCGAAATGCAACGCGAGAATTAGATCGAGCGGCGGCTCGCTTGCAAACGGTCGCGAAAAATTCGCGAGGGGATAGATGGGAATATTATCCACCGCGCCGCCGTCCAGCACGATCCTGCCCCGTTGAAGCATCGGCGTCAAATGCAGGCTCGGAAAATATACCGCTTCCAAACGGGATTGTACGCCCCCTGTAACCAATAGTACCGCGTGGAAAACAGGGGTATGTAGCATACGGGAAAGCAAACGGGGATATCCAACCGATCGGTCGGCGCCGTAAAATCGTCGAGCGTTTTGGTCAAAAGCCCCTTGACCGCCACCTCCCAAAACAGCTTGGACGGTCGTTCGATATCTATTTTTCTATATATCCACTCCAAGCGAGCAAGCTTATCCGCCGAAAGCGCGTACGCCGAGAAAAGCCCCATACTCGATCCGCTCACCGCCGCGAGCTCGTCCCTATCGATATATCGTAATAAAGCTTTGGTAAAGCCCACTTGATACGCACACTTACTGACGCCGCCCGAATACGCTATACCGATTCGGAGTCTTCGTCTTTCTCGTCGCATACGCCGTTTTTGATCCTCTCAAGCCCCTCTATCGCCGCGTTTTTGAGAGATCTCACCTTGCTCTTCGCCTTTTCGAATACGCCCTTGATATTTTGCGCCAAGTCCGCGACCGTGGGCTTGAGCGCCTCCTCCAACGCCTCCAAATGCGCTTCCATACCCTTTTTCGCCCGATTGAACTCCTCCGTCGTGTCCGCCGCGATCAAGCCTTGGATCACGCTCTTGCAATCGCCGAGCAGCTCCGCGATCTCCCCGAGCGCCGCTTCCGTCACCGAAAATCTCGAGCCCTTAAACCGCTTTTCCTCGCAAATCACGATCTTCTTCAAATATTTCAATATCTTCTTATTGTCGCAATATACCTGCGCGAGCAGGGAAATTTGCCGTATCCTCTTGACGTGCTCCAGCTTGATCTCCAAAGCGATATCCAAGCCTCCCTTTTCTTCCGTTGACATTGTGCGAATACACTCCTTTTCATTTGTATATTTTAATTATACATATTTTTAATATGTATGTCAAGTATTTAATAGTAATAATATTTATATTTTTCATATACATATTCTAAAATAGTATTATGGATAAAAAATTCGTACAAAATCGGTATGCGACGATACGGCTTGCCCACAACGTATCGGCGCGGAAATTGAGCTTGGAGCTGGGGCAAAGCACGGAGTACATCAATCAGATCGAAAACGGCAAAAATATGCCGTCGCTCGAGGGGTTATTTAACTTTTGCGAATATTTCGGCGTTACGCTCGGAGAGTTTTTCGAACAGGAATACGCCTATCCCATCGAATACAAAAAGCTCATACAAGAGCTGAACAAGTTCGACGCGCTGGAATTAAAGCAAATACTTGATTTGGTGACGCTCATCAATTCCAAGCGGCAATAAAAAAAGCGTGCTAAAAACACGCCCGTACCGCAAAGCGTGCTTTGCGGTAATTTATATATGAAAAAACACGGCTCGAAAGCCGTGTTTTTCGTTGTTTCGTTAAACTTATTTAAGCTCAGCGGTAGCGCCGTTCTCTTTAAGCTTCGCAACGAGCGCTTCAGCGTCAGCCTTGGGTGCGTTTTCTTTGATAACGCCCATGGATTCAACCGCTTTCTTCGCGTCTGCAAGACCAAGACCCGTAGCTTCGCGAACGACTTTGATGATCGCGATCTTGTTGGGACCGATGTCTTTAAGAACAACGTCGAATTCCGTCTTTTCTTCCGCTGCGGGAGCTGCTTCCGCCGCGCCTGCCGCCGCGCCTGCTGCTACGGGAGCCGCCGCGCTTACGCCGAATTCAGCTTCCAATGCCTTTACGAGTTCGTTCAATTCAAGAACGGTCATAGATTTTACTTCTTCAATAAGTTTTTGTACGTCCATAGTAATTTAATCCTCCGATTTTTTTTAATAATGATTTTTTAATAAATTAGTTGCTTTCTTTTGCTTTCGCAATGGTGTCCAAAACGTATACGAACTTGGAAATGGACGACTGGAAGCAGCCGAGCATCTTCGCAATAAGCACTTCCCTTGCAGGAATGAGCGAAAGTTCTTTTACGCCCGCTTTGTCGAAATACTTGTTCTCGACGTAAGCGCATTTGGGAACGATCTTTTCCACGAGCGCAGGGTTTGCTTTCGTTTCCTTTGCGAAAACCGCCGCACCGCTCGTTTCGTCTGCACAGAATACGGTTGCCGTCGTGCCGTTGAGGTCGTTATCGAAATCGGTGATGCCGAGTTCGTTGAACGCCTTTCTCACGAGCGTGTTCTTGTAAACCTTGTATTCGCAGTTCGCTTCCTTGAATTTGTTTCTCAAAGCGGTAACTTCCAAAACGGTGAGCTTGTTGTAATCCGCAAGGACGACCGACTTGCTTGCCGTGATCTTCGCTTTGATCTCCTCTACTACTTGTTTCTTTGCTTCAATATTTGCCGACATATTTACCTCCTTTAAGCGTTGCCGCCTGTCGATAAAAAAATTCCTTACGCCGCGCGGCATAAGGACCCAATACTTGTTACAAGCGTTATTTCCTCAAACCTCAACGAGCGGTTTCCCATCATACCTTTCGGTACTCGTTTTCTACGGCTTTTCATTTTTTACTGTCTTATTATATCATCTCCGTCAAAGGCAGTCAACTGTTTTTAACCGCCTTTGACGAAAATTTTCGTGTTTTTTTGCGTAATACTTACGACGCCTACCCGCAAAGCTCTTAAAACGTTAAGATACGAGCAGTCCAAGAAGCCTTGAAAGCGCGTGCAAGCAGCACGCAACTGAAAGACAACGAAGAAATGCGAGTATATATACGCTTTTACTTGCGTTACGCTTTGGTTACAACCTTAACCCCAGGGCCCATCGTCGACGCGATCACTACGCTCTTCACGTATTGACCTTTTGCCGCCGCGGGTTTCGCCTTAACGATCGCGTCCATAAGCGCCGTGAAGTTCTCCACGAGCTTCTCTTTGCCGAAGCTCTTTTTGCCGATCGGGCAATGGATGATAGCCGTCTTGTCAAGTCTGTACTCGACCTTACCTGCTTTCACTTCCTTGATCGCCTTTTCAACGTCCATGGTAACAGTACCCGATTTAGGGTTGGGCATCAAGCCCTTGGGACCGAGAACACGACCGATACGACCTACCATACCCATCATATCGGGAGTGGTGATGATAACGTCGAAATCGAACCAGTTGTCGTTTTGGATCTTCGCAATCATTTCTTCCGCGCCTACGTAATCCGCGCCTGCCGCAGCCGCCGCGTCCGCTTTCGCGCCCTTCGCGATAACCAAAACTCTCTTGGTCTTACCCGTACCGTTGGGAAGTACGAGAACGCCACGGACCTGTTGGTCCGCTTGACGGGGATCTACGCCCAAACGAACGTGCATTTCCACCGTTTCGTCGAACTTCGCCTTTGCCGTTTCAAGCAAGATGGAAACCGCTTCCGCCGCTTCGTATTGCTTAGTCAAATCAAATGCTTTTACGCTGTCTTGATATTTTTTTCCGTGTTTCATTTTTTAATCCTCCTTGCGGTCGTAACGAGAAGCTCTCTGCCGCATATCTCCTTGAATCAGTCCTCGACCGTTACGCCCATGCTGCGAGCGGTACCGGCGATCATGCTCATTGCGCTTTCCAACGACGTGCAGTTAAGATCGGGCATCTTCATCTTCGCGATCTCTTCCACTTGCGCTTTCGTAAGCTTACCTACTTTTACGCTGTTGGGTTTCGCGCTTGCCGTTTCCAAGCCAAGAGCTTTCTTGATCAGAACGGGAGCGGGGGGCGTCTTCAAAATGAACGTGAACGAACGGTCTTGATAGATCGTTACGACCACGGGAATAATGAGACCGGGTTTGTCTGCCGTTTTTGCATTGAACTCCTTGGTGAACCCGGGTAAGTTGATACCGAACGGACCAAGGGTCGAGCCTACAGGGGGGGCAGGAGTTGCTTTACCTGCAGGAAGCTGCAATTTTACGACTGCTGTGATTTTCTTAGCCATAAATATTTTCTCCTTCGTGGTTTTGACAAAGTATCCTAAAAGGTATTTGATACTTCTCCCACATAATTCGCTTGTTTAGCGCCGCTTTCGCGGCTTCGTTTACGCTTCCTCTCCGCCTTCGGGAATGGACGCGTCCACTTTCTTCATTTGCAAATATTCCACTTCGACGTCCGTCGTTCTTCCGAACATCGTCGTAGAGATCTTTGCCTTTTGCGCGGAGGGGTTGACCTCTTTGACCGTACCCAAGAAGCCCTTCAAAGGACCTTCTTCGATAGATACGGAATCGCCCACCGCAAACGATTCGACTTCCGTCGGCTCCTCGAGCTTCATCTTGCGGATCTCCTCAGGCTTCATAGGAATAGGACGCCCTTGCGGACCGCAAAAACCCGTTACGCCACGGGTACTCGTAACGTAATACCAAATTTGGTTGGTGTAGATCATCTTGATAAAGACGTAGCAAGGCAGCAGCTTTCTTTCCACCACCTTGAGCTTACCGTTCTTTTCCTCGATAACCTGCTCCATCGGGATCTTCAAGTCGACGATATAATCGCCGAGATTGTTGTTTTCGATCAATTTTTCCAAGCTGTCTTTTACCATCGCTTCATACCCCGAATAGGTATGCAGGATGTACCACTTGGGTTCTTCATTCATCGGCATATTACTCCCTCCGGATTACGAAATCAAGCTTAAAAGCCAACCCAAAAGACGGTCGATACCCGTAACGATCGCAAGGAATGCGAATACGATCACGAGAACCAAGCCCGTCGTTTTCAAAACGGTGGGGAAAGTGGGCCACGTTACTCTTTTAAGCTCGGAGAACGTTTCCTTGAACTTTGCCCCAACGCGACGAAACCAATTGGGTTTTTTGTTCTTTGATTTAGGTGCGTTTGCCATTTTCTACCTCTAAGGCGCACAAAAAGCTCGTCCGCTTTTAATAAAAGTGCGCGAAATGCAAAATTATTTGGATTCTTTATGCTCGGTGTGCTTTTTGCAGAACGGGCAATACTTGCTCAACACGAGTCTGTCGGGATCGTTCTTCTTATTCTTGATCGTGTCGTAGTTTCTATGCTTGCACTCGGTGCATTCAAAAGTAATTTTGGCTCTTGCCGTTTTGGTTGCCATAATCAAAACTCCATACAAAAAAATTACACCCTCGCTTGGGGCGCGTATATAGATTTTAGCACACTTTAGTATACTTGTCAATCTTTTTTGAAAGCTTTTTTAATTTTTTTTATAATTTTTTCCTTTTTTTGCAAAACCCTCGCGCAACGCGTTTACGCGAGGGTTTTTTTGCGCCTACTATAATTATTATAGTAATCAAAACCGACCTATTTTTCTTCTTTGACACTAATCGAAAACACTTGCCCGTTCGTAAGCGTAAGAAGTATGTACCCCTCCTTTTCCTCCGTGTGCCCCACAAAGCAATCCCTTATTGCTTCCTTTACCTCGTAAAGCAATTTGCTTTCCGTTACCGTTTGTTTTTCATTTGTCATTTTTTTATTACTTCTTTTTATTTTTTTCGTCGCGCAACGATCTTGTATAAATAGTATACCACCTCAAAGAGAAACTTGCAAGCTTTTTGCAACCGTTTGAGGTCATAATAATATAAGGAGTTATGTCTTTGTTTGTATGAATTTGTCGATTTTTGCCGAAAGTCTTTCCGACCTTATATTCGAGGCGCGTTTAAGCATACCTGCCTTTGCGAAAGAGATAGGTTGCGGACGAACGACGATCAACCGTTATTTGAGCGGAGAAAGAATGCCGTCCACGGAAATCGTCGTCCGTATGGCGGATTATTTCAAATGCACCACGGATTTTTTGATCGGAGAAGAAAAAGAAAATTATTCCCACAGCTTTTTGCCCTGTCCTCCGTTTTCCGAACGGTTGCCTTTTTTGTGCGCGCATTTCAAAACTACCAAATACCGTTTGCACAAGGACACGGGGATCGCCGCTTCGTTGATCGACTATTGGCATAACGGCAAACGCAAGCCGAATATGGGACATATCGTGCAGTTGTCCAAATATTTCTCCTGTTCGGTGGATTTTATCCTCGGACGAACAAATCTATAAAAAACGATCGCATAGTAAAAACCGAGGCTCGCCTCGGTTTTTACTACTTTAATAATAGAATTTATACGAGCCTATCCCCAACGGGATAAGCTCGTATCCTGCTTAATACCAAGTTTCCGAAAAATCTTCGTTCTTAAACTCCGTTTTGCCGTTCGTTATCGAAAAATCGTTTACGCTAAGCAGTTCACCGCTCGTCCGCACTACGTCCGCTTCGTCGCATACGATAATTTCCAGCTTCAATTTTTCGTGCGCTTTTTTGTTGTGTGTTTTCATATTTTTTTATCTCCTTGTATATTTTGTGGTATGATTATACATCATTTTGTGGTGTAAGTCAACTATTTTACACCACTTTGTGGCATATTTTTTATATGAAAACAGCAAAGATAATCGGGGAAAACTTAAAAGAGGCGCGTAAGTACAAGGGACTTACGCAAAAAGAGGTTGGGCAAGCGCTTTATATGACGCAACAGCAATACAGTCGTTTTGAAAACGGGGTATTCGAGTTAAACTACGACCAAATTTTGTTTTTATGTAAACTATACGATATAACCCCCAACGAATTATTCAATATAGAATAAAAAAAGCCGAGGAGCTCCCTCGGCTTTTTTATATTCAAAACGTTATAATCCGTATTCTTGCGCCAGCTTTGCAAACAGCGGCAAGGCGCGTTCGATCGTTTCCGTCTTTACGCAATACGCCACGCGCACCCAGCCGTCGTAACCGAAGTCCGCGCCGTTGACGAGCAGCAGCTCGTACTTTTTCGCGCGCTCGCAAAACGCTTTCGCGTCCCCCTCCGCCGCCTTGACGAACAAATAAAACGCGCCGTCGGGGCGGATACAGGTAAAGCCGCATTTGGTCAAGCCGTTATAGAGCAGATCGCGATTGCGCTTATAGGTTTCCAAATCGCCCGTCAAGCCGTCGCATTCCGCCGCTACGCGTTGGAAGAGCGCAGGCGCGCACACGAAGCCGAGCGCACGACCCGCCCCGCATACCGCCGCGTAAACCGCGCGGTTTTCCTCCATTTGCGGATTGACCGCGATATACCCCACGCGCTCCCCGGGGAGGGAAAGGGACTTGGAATAGGAATAGCACACGATCGTGTGTTTATAGTACCGCATCGCGCAAGGCACGACGGTATTTTTATCGTAAACCAGCTCGCGATAGGGTTCGTCGGAAATCAAATAAACGGGCGCGCCGAACCGTGCCGACCCGTCCTCCAAGATCGCGCAAAGCGTTTGCAACGTCTTTTCGTCGTACACCACGCCCGAGGGGTTGTTGGGAGAATTGACGATCACCCCTTTCACGCGCGGATTGAGCGCGTTTTTCAGCGCTTCGAAATCGGGCAACATCGTTCTCTCGTCCGAGGGCAAGACCACGAGCTTGGCGCCCGTGTTCTCGACGAACACGCGGTATTCGGGAAAGAAAGGCGCGAACACGATAAATTCGTCGCCGTCGTTTACGAGCGCCTTGCAGGTGATAGTCAAAGAAGCCGCCGCGCCGCAGGTCATATACAGATCGTCGCCCGAAAGCGCCACGCCGAAGCGTTTGGAATAGTTCGCCGCGATCTTATCGCGTACCGTTTTATCCCCCTGCGCGGAGGTGTAGCCGTGGAGCTGTACGGAGGGCGTTTCGTTTACGATACGGCAAATCGCCTCGTTCACCTCTTTGGGCGCGGGCACGGACGGATTGCCGATGGAAAAATCGTACACGTTTTCCGCGCCGATCTGCGCCGCGCGCGTCTTGGCGTATTCGAAAATCTCTCTTATCGTCGAACGCTTGCTACCAAGCTCGTACATTTTCTCGTTGATCATACTTGCTCCTCTCTCTTTTTTCTATTCGATATATATTATACCATCAACGCTCGACTTTGTAAACGATTTTTCACGTTTTTCTTTCTTTTTCGGCAAAAACGACCGACGGATTTTCCGTCGGTCGTTTTTACGTCTATTTAATTGGTTGCGATTTTTTTACAAGCTCAAAAATCTCAATTCCTGGGATTTTTGATATTCGCTTGTGCCGCGGAAAGTCTTGCGATAGGCACACGGTAGGGCGAGCAGGAAACGTAGCTCAAACCGATCGCATGGCAGAACTCGATGGACGAAGGATCGCCGCCGTGTTCGCCGCAAATACCGCAATGCATTTCGGGACGAGCCTTTCTACCGTCCGCAACCGCCATTTCCATCAGCTTACCAACGCCCGTCGTATCCAATCTTGCGAACGGATCCGATTCGTAGATCTTGTTCGCGTAGTATGCGGGCAAGAACTTACCTGCGTCGTCACGCGAGAAGCCGAAGGTCATTTGCGTCAAGTCGTTCGTACCGAAGCAGAAGAATTCCGCTTCCTTTGCGATCTCTTCCGCCGTCAAGCAAGCACGGGGAATTTCGATCATCGTACCCACTTCGTATTTAAGCGCAACGCCCGAAGCCGCGATGACCTCGTCCGCCGTCTTAACGACGATGTCTTTTACGAATTTCAACTCTTTCGTTTCACCCGTCAACGGGATCATGATCTCGGGAACGATCGCCCAATCAGGGTGCTTCTTAACGATATTGATAGCCGCCTTGATAACCGCTTTCGTTTGCATGACCGCGATCTCGGGATAGGTTACCGTCAAACGGCAGCCACGGTGACCCATCATGGGGTTGAACTCGTGCAAGCTCGAAATGATGTCCTTGATCTGACCAACCGTCTTACCTTGCGCGTTCGCAAGCGCCGCGATATCCTCTTCGCTCGTGGGAACGAACTCGTGGAGAGGAGGATCGAGGAAACGGATGGTTACGGGATAGCCGCCGAGCGCTTCGAATAAGCCCTCGAAGTCCGCCTGTTGCATAGGCTCGATCTTCGCAAGCGCCGCCTCTCTTTCCTCTACCGTATCCGAACAGATCATTTCACGGAACGCGCCGATCCTTGCAGGGTCGAAGAACATATGCTCGGTACGGCAAAGGCCGATACCTTGCGCGCCGAACGCCGCCGCTTGTTTCGCGTCGTCGGGCGTATCCGCGTTCGTTCTTACGCCGAGCGCTTTATATTTGTCCGCAAGCTCCATAATACGTCCGAAATAGCCGGAGTTGGGATCCGCGGGAACGGTCTTGATAAGACAATCGTAGATAGTACCCGTCGAACCGTCGAGGGAAAGCACGTCGCCCTCGCGGAAGATCTTGCCCGCAAGCTCGAACCACTTTTCTTCTTCGTGCATCTTGATATCGCCGCAGCCGGATACACAGCACGTACCCATACCGCGCGCAACGACCGCCGCGTGCGAGGTTTGACCGCCGCGTACCGTCAAGATACCTTGCGCGTATTTCATACCCTCGATATCTTCGGGGGAGGTTTCCAAGCGAACGAGGATCACTTTCTCGCCCTTCTTGCCCTCTACCACCGCGTCCTCCGCCGTAAATACGATCTTACCTGCCGCCGCGCCGGGGGAAGCCGCGATACCTTTACCTACGACGTTGTTCTTATCCGCGTCCTTGAGCGCTTTCGCGTCAAATTGAGGGTGCAAAAGCATATCGAGGCTCTTTGCGTCGATTTGCATAAGCGCTTCCTGCTCGGTGATCATACCCTCGTCGATGAGATCGCAAGCGATCTTGATCGCCGCCGCAGCCGTTCTCTTACCGTTACGCGTTTGAAGCATATAGAGCTTCTTGTCTTGAATAGTGAACTCCATATCCTGCATATCGCGATAGTGGTCTTCGAGGATCTCGCAAACCTTCAAGAATTGCTCGTAAACCTCGGGGAATACTTCTTTCATTTGCGCGATGGGCATGGGCGTACGAACGCCTGCAACGACGTCCTCGCCTTGCGCGTTGGTGAGGAACTCACCCATAAGCCCCTTTTCACCCGTAGCAGGGTTACGCGTGAACGCAACGCCCGTACCGGAGGTCTCGCCCATATTACCGAACGCCATCATTTGTACGTTGACCGCCGTACCCCAGCTGTAAGGGATATCGTGGTCCATACGGTAGATGTTCGCACGGGGGTTGTCCCAAGAACGGAATACCGCTTTGACCGCTTCGAAGAGCTGTTCTTTGGGGTCGCTCGGGAACTCTTTACCGAGCTGCTTTTTGTATTCGGCTTTGAATTGGTTTGCAAGCGCTTTGAGATCGTCCGCGTCAAGCTCGACGTCTTGCGTTACGCCCTTTGCCTCTTTCATCTCGTCGATAAGCTTTTCAAAATATTTCTTACCTACCTCCATAACGACGTCGGAGAACATTTGGATAAAGCGACGGTAGCAGTCCCAAGCCCAACGGGGATTACCCGACTTGGCCGCGAGCGTGTTTACCACTTCTTCGTTCAAACCGAGATTCAAAATGGTGTCCATCATACCGGGCATGGAAGCGCGCGCGCCGCTGCGCACGGAAACGAGCAAGGGATTTTCCTTGTCGCCGAACTTCATACCGCAAATGTTTTCCATCTTCTCGATGTACTCCATAATTTCCGCCTGAATGGACGGGTTGATTTGCTTGCCGTCTTCGTAATACTGGGTGCAAGCCTCCGTGGAAATGGTGAAGCCTTGGGGCACGGGAAGCCCGATGTTGGTCATTTCCGCAAGGTTTGCGCCTTTGCCGCCGAGAATCTCGCGCATTTTCGCGTTACCCTCGGTGAAGAGATAGCAATACTTTTTTGCCATAGTGTTTATTTCCTCCAAGTTGAATTTTTTCCTTTTTCGTTTTTAACCGCAAAAACGCTTACGCTCACATCATTATATTGGGCGTAAGTTCCTTTCGTTTTCATTTTTAGCCATTCCATTTTAATATAAAACGCAAGAAATAGCAAGTCTTTGAGCGGACTTTTTGAGATTTTTTCAAAAAAATTTGAAATTTTTTCGTTTTTTACGC
>JAFURP010000046.1 GCA_017471785.1 Clostridia bacterium
AAAGCGTAACGCGCAAACGGTTTTGGGAAAAAGTACTAAAAAAATTTTACATTTTTTGGTATATTTTTTCACGCAAAAGTATTGAAATTTTCGTTCGTTTGCTATATAATATATATAGAAGTCGAGCGGGGGCGGAAATATTTTCCGTACGTTTGTGAAGTTTCTTTCGTGTAAAGACTTGACAAACGCGCGCGCGTTTGCTATAATATTCTATCGAAGTACTTGGGGGGAGGCGAACAAATGGTAGGGCGTATTCATTCGTTTGAATCCTTCGGTACGGTGGACGGGCCGGGGATACGCTTCGTCGTATTTTTACAGGGCTGTCCCTTGCGCTGTCAATACTGTCACAACCCCGACACTTGGGGCGCGGGCGGTAAGGAGTACACCGCAAGCGAGGTGGCGACGCAGGTGCTGAAATACAAAAATTATTTCGGCGACAAGGGCGGCGTTACCGTTTCGGGCGGCGAGCCGCTGACGCAGATCGATTTCGTTATCGAGCTGTTTACCATTCTCAAAGCCAAGGGCGTGCATACCTGCGTGGATACTTCGGGTATCACCTTTAATAAGGATAGCGCGGCTTCGGTGGAAAAGCACGAAAGGCTGCTTGCGCTCACCGACCTGTTTTTGCTCGATATCAAGCATATCGACGACGAGGCTTGTAAAAAGCTGACGGGACGTTCCAACGCGCACACGCTTGCGTTCGCGAGGTTTTTAAGCGAGAGGGGCAAGAAGATCTGGATACGCCAAGTCCTCGTGCCGAATATTACCGACGGCGAGGAGTCGCTTAAAAGAACGCGCGATTTTATCGATACGCTTTCGGGCGTGGAGAGGGTGGAGGTATTGCCCTATCACACGCTCGGCGTGGTCAAATACGAAAAGCTGGGGATAGAGTATCCGCTCGCGGGCGTGGAAGCGCCCAAAAAGGAGCGCGTGCAATACGCCAAGCAGATCTTGACGGGTGAGAGAAGATGAACGAAAAGGATTATAAGGAACAACTCAAGGGGCTGTGTTGCGTGGAGGTGAGCGGCGAATCGTGCGCGAACTGTTTGACGCTGATGCCCATATTAAAGGAGCTTTGCGGCGCGCGCG
This sequence comes from Clostridia bacterium, assembly GCA_017471785.1. Lineage (GTDB taxonomy): Bacteria > Bacillota > Clostridia > Christensenellales > Borkfalkiaceae > Scatosoma. Next base: position 1,090 of record JAFURP010000046.1, read on the forward strand.
ACGATATCCGTTTGGTGCACGTGGAGGCGGATTATACGACGATCGCTTTGATGGAGGCGTGGGAGGTGGAAAAGGTGCCGACCATACTCTTGACGGACGACGGGGAGATTTTCGCGCGGTGCTCTGGCTTTCAACCGGAGGAGATCTTGGAGATCTGGTTGGACGCGAAGATCGAGGAGCGCAAGGCGGTCAAAAACGGAAAATAAATGCGGCTTTTCGGGCGCGAGAGCGTTTCAAAGGGGTCGGATTTGTTGATATATAAACGAAAAATATATTTAGGAGTACTGGTATGATGCAATACAAAGGTTGGGAAGGGTTTATTCCCGGTAAATGGTGCGACGACGAAGTAGACGTGCGTGATTTCATTCAACGCAACTACACGCCGTACGAAGGGGACGCAAGCTTCCTCGCTCCCGCTACGGAAGCGACGAAGAAGCTTTGGGACATCGTTTGCGATTTGTCCAAGAAGGAAAGAGAAGCGGGCGGCGTTTTGGACGCGGATACGAAGATCGTTTCCACGCTCACCTCGCACGGCGCGGGCTATCTTGACAAGGATCTCGAAAAGATCGTAGGCGTACAAACGGACGTGCCTTTCAAGCGTTCGTTACAGCCGTTCGGCGGTATCCGTATGTCCGAGGGCGCGCTCGAGATGTACGGCTATAAGCTCGATCCCGAAGTAAAGGATATTTTCACGAAATACCGCAAAACGCACAACGAGGGCGTTTTCGACGTATACACGCCCGAGATGAGAGCGGCGCGCTCGGCGCACATTCTCACGGGCTTGCCCGACGCGTACGGTAGAGGCCGTATCGTAGGCGACTACCGCCGCGTAGCTTTGTACGGCGTGGACTACCTCATTCAAAAGAAAGAAGAGGATAAGCTGTCTATGAGCGGCGATATGACCCCCGAAAAGGTCAGAAACCGCGAGGAGGTTGCCGATCAAGTGAAGGCGCTCAAGGCGCTTAAGGAAATGGCGGCGATCTACGGCTGCGATATCTCCAAGCCCGCGGAAACGGCGCAACAAGCGATCCAAGCGTTGTACTTCGGCTACCTTGCGGCTGTTAAAGATCAAAACGGCGCGGCTATGTCCATCGGTAGAAACACGACCTTCCTCGATATCTATATCGAGCGCGATTTGGCGAAGGGGCTTATCACCGAGGAAGAGGCGCAAGAATTTATCGATCATTTCGTTATGAAGCTTCGTATCGTGAAGTTCATGAGAACGAAGGAATACAACGAATTGTTCTCGGGCGACCCCACTTGGGTCACGGAATCCATCGGCGGTATGGGCGTGGACGGCAGATCGCTCGTCACCAAGACGGCGTTCCGTATCCTCCATACGCTCGAAAATCTCGGACCTGCTCCCGAGCCTAACCTCACGGTGCTTTGGTCTAAGAGATTGCCCGTCAACTTCAAGAGATATTGTGCGGAAATTTCCATTCGTACCTCCTCCATTCAATACGAGAGCGACGATCTTATGCGTCCCGAGATGGGCGACGATTACTGTATCGCTTGCTGCGTAAGCTGTATGAGAGTGGGTAAGGATATGCAGTTCTTCGGCGCGAGAGCAAACCTTGCGAAGTGCTTGCTTTACGCTATCAACGGCGGTAAGGACGAGCTTATGAAGGACAAAAAGACGGGCAAGCCCATGCAGGTATCCCCCGAATTTACGGCGGTTACGGGCGACGGCGCGCTCGATTACAACGAAATCGTTGCCAAATACGAAAATATGATGGCTTGGCTTGCCGATCTGTACGTGAATACGCTCAACCTTATTCACTATATGCACGACAAGTACAGCTACGAGGCGTTGGAGCTTGCGCTCCACGACACGAACGTTCGTCGTTTCTTCGCGACGGGTATCGCAGGTCTTTCCTGCGCGGCTGACTCGCTGTCCGCGATCAAGTACGCCAAGGTTTACCCGATCCGCAACGAGGACGGTATCGTAGTCGATTTCCGTATCGAAGGCGATTTCCCCAAATACGGCAACAACGACGACCGCGTCGACGAGATCGCGGTTTGGATCTTGAAAACGTTTATGAAGAAGGTTAAGAGCCACTACACCTATCGCGATAGCGTGCCTACGACCTCCATCTTGACGATCACGTCCAACGTCGTATACGGTAAAAAGACGGGCAACACGCCCGACGGAAGAAAGACCGGTACGCCGCTTGCTCCGGGGGCAAACCCGATGCACGGTAGAGATTCCAGCGGCGCGTTGGCGTCCTTGGAGTCGGTTGCTAAGCTTCCGTACGAATATTCGAGAGACGGTATTTCCAACACCTTCTCGATCACCCCGCAGTCCCTCGGTAAAGAGGACTAAGCTAGCGCGCTTTTCGGCGCAAAAGAATATACTGATAAAAAGGAGTTACGATTATGTCGAATAGAGTAGATAACTTGGTCAATATGTTGGACGGTTACGTCGGCGACGGCGGATACCATTTGAACGTAAACGTGTTCAACCGCGAAACCCTTCTCGATGCACAGGCGCATCCCGAGAAATATCCGCAGCTTACCATTCGGGTATCCGGTTACGCTGTAAACTTCATTAAATTGACGAAGGAGCAGCAGGACGACGTTATTTCGAGAACGATTCACGAATCGATGTAATGCGGATCACGCGATTTGAAAAGGATTTTCGAAAAGTAAAGTAGTGCGTAAAGCCGCCGTCGGTCGTTCGACGACGGCTTTTCACGTGTGGAGGAGCTATGGCAACGAAAAAAACGAAGAAAAAAGCGGAAGCCGCCGCTAAACGCGCCGCGAAAAGGACGGCGAAAAAGCATCCCGTTCTCTTTATCGTTATCGTGTTACTGATCGTTGCGATCGTCGGCTGTTGCGTCTTGCATAAAAAAGGCGTTATCCGTATCCCGTTCCTCGACGGTATCTTACCGCAGGAGCAGGAATTGAACGTAGATAGCAAGGGCGGCGCGTTTACGCAAGAGGATATTACCGCTATTACGGACAGCGATCTGAGTATCCATTTCTTGGAGCTGGGTAATAAATATACGGGGGATTCCACGCTGATCAAGGTGGGCGACACCGAAATTTTGATAGACGCAGGCTCGAGGCAAAATTCGGCGGGGACGATAGTGCCTTACGTTAAGCAATTTTGTACGGACGGCGTTTTGGAATACGTGATCGCCACGCACGCCGATCAAGACCATATTTCGGGCTTCGTCGGTACGGCGGACGCGACGGGCGTTTTCGAAAGCTTCGTTTGTCAAACCATCATTGATTTCCCGTTGACGGATAAGACCTCGCAAATTTATCAAAGCTACGTGGAAAAGCGGGACGCGGAGGTAGAGGCGGGCGCGGTGCATTATACGGCGCTTGACTGTTGGAATAACGCGAACGGCGCGCAAAGAAGCTATACGCTGTCCGAGGGGATCACGATGAATTTCCTCTATCAAAGGTTCTACGAGGAAAAGACTTCGGACGAGAACGATTATTCCGTTTGTATGCTCTTATCGCAGGGGGACAACCACTATCTTTTCACGGGTGATTTGGAAGAGAAGGGGGAGGCTTCCTTGGTGGAGAAGAACGATTTGCCCAAGTGCGTGCTCTTTAAGGCGGGGCATCACGGCAGTAAGACCTCTTCCACGTCGGCGCTATTGGCGGAAATCCAGCCTGATATCGTATGCGTGTGCTGTTGCTGCGGTAGCGACGAATATAAAGCCGCGCCTGAAAACACCTTCCCTACGCAGGCGTTCGTGGACAGGGTGGCGGAGTATACGGACAAGGTGTACGTAACGACGATCGCGACGACCGACGAAACGGGGTTCGCCTCTATGAACGGGAATATCGTTATCACGAGCAACGACGGCGTGATCGCCGTGCGCTGTTCGAATAACGCTACCGTACTCAAAGATACCGAGTGGTTTAACGATAATCGGACTTGTCCGCAGCCTTGGGCGTGAAACGACGCATAGCACGGCATCTTATCCGCAAAGTCGGAACGCACCCTCACTCGTTTACTAAAAGTAAATCTCCTTTCGGGTGCAACCCGACGTTTGCGGCAACCTGCCGCACTCTCCGTCGTTTCATTTCGCTTGGCTCCGAGTATACAACTATAGTTGTAAATACTCACGACGCCTTGAACTGCTCGTATCTCCGCAATTTTGACGGGTTGAGCGTAATGGCGTTGCGAATAGCAAGCTGAGCGCAATGACGATATGCTACGTTCAAGCTTTTAGGAAAGATAGAAAGGCTTGGCAGCGGCACCTTGCCGCCAAGCTCATATAAATTTTACCGTATATCGGTAATTTTCCGCAAACACTTTTCAAAAGAGGTACAAAATGTTTTCTAGAACGGTCGCGTTGATCGGCGCGGAGGGATTGGAAAAACTGCATAAAGCGCACGTGGCGGTGTTCGGCGTGGGCGGCGTGGGCGGCTACGTTGTGGAGGCGCTCGCAAGAAGCGGCGTGGGGGAGTTGACCCTCGTCGATAACGACAGGGTGAGCCTTTCCAACCTCAACCGCCAGATCATCGCGCTCCATTCCACGCTCGGACGGCGCAAGGTGGAGGTAGCGGCGGAACGGGCAAGGGATATAAACCCCGATATTACCGTACACGGCGTACCCCTGTTCGTGTTGCCCGAAAGCGTGGACGAGCTGGATTTTTCCCCGTTCGATTACGTGGTAGACGCGATCGATACGGTGAGCGGTAAGCTCGCGATCATCGAGCGCGCGAGGGCGCAAGGCGTGCCCGTGATCTCAGCCATGGGTGCCGGAAACAAGTTGGACCCCGCCAAATTTGAGGTGGCGGATATCGAAAAGACGTCCGTTTGTCCGTTGGCTCGCGTGATGCGGCGCGAGCTGAAAAAGCGGGGTGTAAAAGGGGTGAAGGTCGTCTATTCGAAAGAGGAGGCGATAGTGCCCGAGCGGGCGGAAAAGACCGCGAGCGGTAAGCCGATCGCAGGCAGTATTTCGTTCGTACCCTCCGTTGCGGGGCTTATCCTCGCGGGAGAAGTGATCAAAGATCTGATAAAGGAGTAAGGAAAATATGGAAACAGTTCAAAAAACGGCGGAGCGTGAAAAGCTAGGAAGTAGATTGGGATTTATTTTGCTCAGCGCAGGCTGCGCGATCGGTATCGGGAACGTTTGGAAATTCCCGTACATAGCCGGACAATACGGCGGCGCGATCTTCGTGCTCATCTATTTGGTTTTCCTCGTAATAATGGGCGTGCCCGTGATGACGATGGAATTTTCGCTCGGCAGGGCAAGCCAAAAGAGCCCCGCGCTGTTGTATCAACAGCTGCAAAAGAAAGGGCAAAAATGGCATATCCACGGCATTTGCGCGCTGATCGGCAATATCGTTTTGATGATGTTTTACACGGTCGTTGCCGGTTGGATGCTCTACTATTTCAAGGCGACGGCGTTCGGAGAGCTACGGGGGTTAGACCCTACGGGGGTGGGGAATTTCTTCGCCGATAATTTACTCGGCGATCCCGTGCCTATGCTCGTTTGTACCTTTATCGTGATCGTCGGCAGCTTCCTCGTTTGCGGCTTCGGCGTGCAAAAGGGCTTGGAGCGCGTGACCAAGATAATGATGATCGCGTTGCTCGTGCTGATGGTGGCGATCGCCGTATATTGCTGTTGTATGGACGGCGCGGCGGAGGGCTTGAAATTCTATCTCGTGCCCAGCTTTTCCAAAATGCAGGAAGCGGGCGTGTTGAACGTTATCGTCGCGGCGATGAACCAGTCGTTCTTTACGCTCAGCCTCGGTATCGGTGCGATGGCGATCTTCGGGAGCTATATCGGCAAGGAGAGGGCGTTGCTCGGCGAGTCGGTCAACGTGGCGCTGCTCGATACCTTCGTGGCGTTTACCTCCGGCTTGATCATCTTCCCCGCGTGCTTTGCCTTTAACGGCGGCGCGACGGACAGCGGTCCCAATTTGATCTTCGTTACCCTGCCCAACATCTTCAACAATATGCCGCTCGGTCGGCTGTGGGGGAGCCTGTTCTTCGTGTTTATGGCGTTCGCGGCACTCTCCACCGTGCTCGCCGTGTTCGAGGGCATCATTGCTTCCACCTGCGATCTGTTCGGTTGGAGTCGCGTAAAGGCGTGTATCGTCAACGGCGCGGCTATGCTCGTCTTGTGCCTGCCCTGTATCTTCGGGTTTAATCTGTGGTCGGGGTTTGCGCCTGCCGGTATGAATATTATGGATTGGGAGGATTTCCTCGTCAGCAACATTTTGCTTCCGCTCGGCTCGCTCGTATTCGTGCTCTTTTGCGTTACGAAAAAGGGCTGGGGCTGGGACAATTTCGTCGAGGAGGCGAACACGGGCAAGGGCTTGAAGGTACGAAAGTGGATGCGTGGGTATATGACTTACGTGTTGCCCGTTATCGTATTGACCCTGTTTACCGTGGGTATCTTGCAAAAGTTCGGCGTATTTTAAGAGAAGCTCAGCCTATCCACTCCGCCAAAAAGCGGAGTGGATTTTTTATGCGTTTTTTATGGAATATCGCGTGCGGAAACGGCGAATACTATAATAAAAACGGAGGAGGCGAGGGTATGCTGAATAAGCGTGAGAGCGAAGTGATGGGCGCGGTATATTCCCTGTGCGCGGAAAAAGGGATATGCCTCGTTTCCCCCTCCGAGCTGATCGACCTGCTGCCGCCGCGTAAAAAATATACCGAGGAGCAGGTGGAAAAAATACTCGGTGCGCTTGCGCTCGACGATTATTTCGAGCTGTTATCCTCCGAGCGCAAGGGGGAGAAAATGTACGTTATCTCCCTGCACGCGAGCGGCTATGCGTACAAGCGTTGTTCCCTGCAACAGCGGCGCGATCAAGCGTTTAAGCTGGGCTGGGCGATCGCTTCGGCGGTGATCGCTTTTCTCGTCGGTTGGCTGCTCAAACGGATATTTTGAAAACCCGTTAAAATATTCCGCAAAACCGTTTACTTTTGCGGAAAAGTATGGTATACTATAAACAAATGTTCACAAAAGGAACGGGATATGGAATTTAAGTTACGGTCAGCCTATCAGCCGACGGGGGATCAACCGCAGGCGATAGAAAAATTAACGGAGGGCGTACTCGACGGTATGCGCGCGCAGGTGCTCGTAGGGGTCACGGGTAGCGGCAAGACGTTTACTATGGCGAACGTGATCAAAAACGTCAACCGCCCCACCCTCGTTATCGCGCACAACAAGACGCTTGCGGCGCAGCTTTGTAACGAGTTCCGCGAGTTCTTTCCCGAAAACCGCGTGGAATATTTCGTTTCCTATTACGATTATTATCAGCCCGAAAGCTATATTCCCACGACGGATACTTATATCGAAAAGGACCTGAGTATGAACGACGAGATCGATAAGCTCCGCAACAGCGCGACGGGCTCGCTGATGGAGCGGAAGGACGTGATCGTCGTAGCCTCCGTATCCTGTATTTACGGCTTGGGCGCGCCCGAGGAATATTTCCGCTTGTCGCTGTCCCTCCGTCCCAATATGGAATGGGAGCGAAACGCTTTGATGCGTAAGCTGATCGAATTGCAGTATTCGCGCAACGACGTGGATTTTAAGCGTTCGACCTTCCGTGTGCGCGGCGACGCGCTCGAGATATTTCCCGCCTCCAACTCGGAGGTGGCGATCCGCGTAGAGTTTTTCGGGGACGAGATCGAAAGGATATTCGAGGTGGAAGCGTTGACGGGGAATAAGCTCAACGAGCTTTCGCACGTGGCGATCTTCCCTGCGAGCCAATACGCCGTGGGCACGGAAAAGCTGAAAAACGCGTTGTCTATGATAGAGGAAGATCTGCGCGGCGAGGTGAAAGCGTTCGAGGAGGACGGCAAGATCTTGGAGGCGCAACGGCTCAAGCAGCGTACCGAGAACGATTTGGAGATGATGCGCGAGATCGGGTATTGCAGCGGCATTGAAAATTACAGTCGCTATTTCGACGGGCGGAGCGTAGGCGAGCCGTCGTTCACCCTGCTCGATTATTTTCCGTCGGGTGAATTTTTGGTATTTATCGACGAGAGCCATATGACCATTCCGCAAATTCGCGCGATGTACCACGGGGATCTTTCGCGTAAGAAAAATCTCGTGGACTACGGCTTCCGTATGCGCGCGGCGTACGATAACCGTCCGCTCACCTTCGACGAGTTCGACGCGCGCGTGCCGCAGGTGGTGTTCGTGTCCGCGACCCCCGCGCCGTACGAGCTGGAGCAGGCGGGTCAAAAGGTGGAACAGCTCATTCGTCCCACGGGGCTTTTGGATCCCGAGATCATCGTAAAGCCCACGCGCGGACAAATAGACGACCTGCTTTCGCAAATCCGTACCGTCGTAAACGAGGGGGGCAGGGTCTTGATCACCACGCTTACCAAGAAGATGGCGGAGGAGTTGACCGATTATTTGAAGGAGCATTCCGTCAAGGTAAAATATATGCACAGCGATATCGACACCTTGGAACGCGTGGATATCGTGAACGGCTTACGGCTGGGCGAATTCGACGTGCTGTGCGGTATCAACCTGCTTCGCGAGGGGTTGGACTTGCCCGAGGTGAAGCTGGTGGCGATCTTGGACGCGGATAAAGAGGGCTTTTTGAGAAGCGATACGGCGCTCATTCAAACGATCGGGCGCGCGGCGCGAAACAGCGAGGGACGGGTGATCATGTACGCGGATACGATCACCGACAGTATGAAGCGCGCGATCGGGGAAACCAACCGTCGTCGCGGCGTGCAGGACGCGTACAACAAGGCGCACGGCATCGTGCCCAAGACGATCATCAAGGAAGTGCGCTCCACCTTGAATATCACCAAGAAAAAGACGGGCGACGATCTCAAATTACAAGAGATCCCCGACGAGATCGAGAAGCTGAAAGCGTTGATGAAGGTGGCGAGCGGACAGCTTGATTTCGAACGGGCGATCGAGATACGAGAGAAGATTGCGGAGCTGAAATTAAGATTAAGAAAAAGCCAAAAATAAAACGACGCATATGCGTCGCGTTTCGACGTTGCCGCTCGGCTCCAAGTATACAATCAACGAGGAAATATATGCAAGAAGAAATCGTAATTAAAGGTGCAAAAGAGAACAACCTGAAAAATATCGACGTGACCATTCCCCGTAATAAGCTGACGGTGTTTACGGGGCTTTCGGGGAGCGGTAAATCCACCCTTGCGTTCGATACGATCTTTGCGGAGGGACAGCGCCGTTACGTGGAGAGTCTGTCCTCCTACGCCCGTCAATTTTTGGGGCAAATGGAAAAGCCGGACGTGGAGAGCATCGAGGGGCTTTCGCCCGCTATCTCCATAGACCAAAAAACCACCTCGCGCAACCCCCGCTCGACGGTGGGTACGGTTACGGAAATTTACGATTATTTCCGTCTTTTGTTCGCGCGTATCGGCGTGCCCCATTGTCCCAAATGCGGTAGGGAGATACGCCGTCAAACGGTGGACGAGATATGCGATAGAGTGATGGAGCTTCCCGAGGGAAGCAAGATCCTCGTACAGGCGCCCGTCGTGCGCGGTCGGAAAGGGGAGTACGTCAAGGAATTGAACGGCTTCAAAAAGAGCGGCTACGGCAGGGTCAAGATCGACGGTATCGTTTACGACCTGCAAGAAGAGATCAAGCTGGAAAAGAATATCAAACACAATATCTCCGTCGTCGTCGATCGTTTGATCGTTAAGCCCACCGTGCAAAAACGGCTTACGGACAGCCTGGAAGCGGCGCTCAAGCTTGCAGAGGGGCTGGTCGTGATCGATCACGAGGGGGAAGAGGAGCTGTATTCCATCAACTACGCCTGCCCCGATTGCGGTATTTCCTTGGAGGAGATCGAGCCGAGAATGTTCTCGTTTAACACCGTCTACGGCGCCTGTCCCGTATGTTCGGGCTTGGGCTTTAAGCAATTCGTAGACCCCGATCTCGTTTGTCCCGATAAAAACAAGACCCTCCGCGAGGGGGCTATGCGCGTTACGGGCTGGAATTTAGGCTCCAACTCGATGGCGCTTATGGAGCTTTCCGCTCTTTCTCGCGCGTACGGCTTTTCTCTCGACGTGCCCGTTAAGGAGCTACCCAAAGACGTATACGATATCTTAATGTACGGCAGTAACGAGCGCGTGGATATGCAATACCAGACCCGTTCCTTTTCGGGTAGCTTCAAAAAGACGTGGGAGGGGTACGTCAATAATTTACAAAGGCGTTACGCCACCTCCACCTCCGACGGCGTAAAGAGCGATATCGAACGCCTGATGCGGAACGCGCCCTGCGACGGTTGCGAGGGCAAGCGTTTGAAAAAAGAGGCGTTGTCCGTGCTCGTGAACGGTAAAAATATTTGGGAGGTTTGCGAGCTTTCCGTCGATAAAATGTGCGTGTTTATGGACGAGCTGAAAGAGCGCTTGACCAAGACGGAGCATTTGATCGCGGACGCGATCATCAAGGAGATCAACAGCCGTTTGGGCTTCTTGCGGAACGTGGGCTTGGGCTATCTCACCCTCACGCGGACGGCGGTCACGCTTTCGGGCGGCGAAAGTCAGCGTATCCGTTTGGCTACGCAGATCGGTAGCGCGCTCACGGGCGTTTTGTATATCTTGGACGAGCCGAGTATCGGCTTGCACCAACGGGACAACGAAAAATTGCTCAACTCCTTGAAGGGCTTGCGCGATTTGGGCAACACGCTTATCGTCGTCGAGCACGACGAGGATACCATGCGCGCCGCCGATTATATCGTGGATATAGGACCGAAAGCGGGCGTGCACGGGGGCGAGGTGGTCGCCTGTGGTACGCCCGAGGATATCATGCGTACGGAAGCCTCCATCACGGGCGATTATTTGGCGGGTCGGCGGAAGATAACCGTACCTGCGGTACGCGCCTTGCCCAGCGGTAAATGGTTGGAGGTGTGCGGCTGTCGGCAAAACAATTTGAAAAATATCGACGTGAAGGTGCCCGTCGGGCTCATCACCGCCGTTACGGGCGTTTCGGGCAGCGGTAAGTCCAGCTTCGTCAACGAGATCGTGTATCCCACGCTCGCCAACGAGCTCAACGGCGCAAAGCACGCGCTCGGCAAGTACGCGACGATGAAGGGGGTGGAGCATTTCGATAAGGTGATCGCCATCGACCAATCTCCTATCGGCAGAACGCCGCGGAGCAATCCCGCCACCTATACGGGCGTGTTCAACGCCATTCGCGATTTGTTCGCGATGACCCCCGACGCCAAGGAGCGCGGCTATAAAGCGGGGCGGTTTTCGTTCAACGTGTCGGGCGGTAGGTGCGAGCATTGCTTCGGCGACGGTATCATCAAGATCGAAATGCATTTCCTGCCCGATATCTTCGTGCCCTGCGAGGTGTGCGGCGGCAAACGGTATAACCGCGAGACCTTGGAGGTCAAATATAAGGGCAAGAGCATTGCGGACGTGCTGGATATGACGGTGGAGGAGGCGTGCGAGTTCTTCGCGCCTATCCCCAGCATTTACAATAAGATCAAAACGCTGAACGACGTGGGGCTTGGATATATCCGTTTGGGACAAAGCTCGACTACCCTTTCGGGGGGCGAGGCGCAGCGCGTAAAGCTCGCCACCGAGCTTTCCAAGCGTTCGGCGGGCAAGACCTTTTATATTTTGGACGAGCCTACGACGGGCTTACACGCCTACGACGTGGACAAGCTGATCAAAATTTTATTGAGGCTTAGAGAGGGCGGCAACACCGTGCTCGTGATCGAGCACAATTTGGACGTAATTAAAACCGCCGATCATATTATCGACCTCGGACCCGAGGGGGGCAACGGCGGCGGCGAGATCGTATGTCAGGGCACGCCCGAGGAAGTGGCGCAAAACGAAAACAGCTACACGGGTCGATTCTTAAAGAAAGTGCTGGAATGAAACGAAAAAATCTCCGAGAAAATTCTCGGAGATTTTTGATTGTAGCTTGATGCTTATTCGAAATCGTAACGGTTATAGGTGTTGTAATATTCTTTCGTCGTGGTAGTATCCAAAGCTCTTTCGATATAGAAAATTGAACCGTAGATAGCGTAGTCGTTGGTATAGTTTCCGTAGAATATCGTGGAAGAAATATTTATTTTTGCCCTGTTTTCCACGGTCAAATTCACCATATCTTCCATATCGGGGATAAGGAAATAAATGCTGTGCGTATCGTCCGCCGTGCCGGGTAATTTATCGGCACCGTACTGTAAGAGCTCGATATAAAGCGACGTGCTCGTAGATACGATTGCCGCCGTACCCTTTTCAAACGAGCAAACGGTGGCTTCTGCTTTTGTTTCCGTGTCAAAACGGAGAATGGACGTTTCCGTTTGAAGAATTAAATCGTTGGTGTGGCTCGTTATAATTGACGCGTTTTCATACGTTTTATAGTGCGAGCCGTCGAGATTGTAAATAGAAACGAGTTGATTGGTTTGGTCGGACGTATAGAAACAATTTTTACCTACACCTTGTAAGGTGTTAATGAGCCCTACAAATTCTTTTATAAGTTTTTTGCCTTGATAAAGACGGGACGTCGTACCGTTGCCGACAAGAACCATATCCTCGTTTATCGGCATAAAAGAAGTTGCGCCGTCAACCAGCTCTTGCAGATCTACCGCCACGTCGCCGTCGTCGTCAAACGATTGCAAGAGCGCGGTATCCATAAGCCGTTCGTCTTTGATCTCTTGAACGGTCAACACGGCAAGCTCGTCGTTATATTGCAAGTCGTATTCCGATTGAACGACGTAGTCGAAATCGATTTTCTTTACCTTGTCTTTCTTTACGTTATAATACGCGGTGATCAGGTCGTATTTTTGTACGTTCTCTGCGGTATAATCGTACGCTACGTAATCGTAATCGTTTTCATCCTCGGGAAGCTGATTCGCGTATTGGAAGAACAGACGGTTGCCGATAGACCAAGTCGCCTTTAATTCAGCCGTTTCGGGGATTTCCAGCTCGTTTGCGTACTTAAAGGAACGCAAATATTTGCCGTCCTTATCGTAAACGATATAGTTTCCGTTGCTTGCGGAGGTATCCACGTAATAATCGTCTAATTTCTTTGCGCTATTGTCGTAAGTAAGATAGCCCTTGAATAGATTGTTTTCCACCGTAAGCGCGCCGTTTACGTTCAGGTAAATATGCGCGCCCTGTTTGGTGACGAAAATTTCGTCAACGAAGCTACCTTCAACGTTTTCTGCAATTTTACCGTTTTTGCCGTAAACGGTATATTCCGTTTTTATTCCAGTCCAGTCGTCCGTCGCCGTTGTACGCGTATAAGTCGTTTTGGTCGTATAGTACATACCCGTTCCGGCTTTTTCAAGACCCGTTTGCACGGAATAGGAAAGAGCGTCCGCAGCAGGCTCTTGGGACGCGGCTACCGTAATTTCCACGCCCTCCACGTAGTCGTTGGCAATTGCGTCGAATAGTTTATAGGTGGTGGAGTTTTGCTCGGTATTCACAGTAGTTACGATACAAAGCCCCAGACCGTCGAAAGAAGATAAAACGTTGTCTTTGGTTAAAGCGGCGACCTTTTTCGTTGCTTGCGTATAGGAATATTCGGGAAGAAGATCGCTTGTGTTTTCCTTACACGCCGTGGCGGAAAGTAAAACGGTTGCCCCCAAAAGGGCGGAGGTAAAGACGGCTAATTTCTTTTTCATGGCATATTCTCCATATAAATTATTATAACCTTTTGCACTATAACCATTATATGAAGGTATATAGCAAATGATTACGCTATAAATATACCATACTTTTTACCCCTCGTCAAGTACCTATGAAAAAATTTTTCCAAAAAACGACAAAAAAGGCGCTTCATTTACGCCTTTTTTGCTATAAATGTATTCCGAATAATTCATGGGGGGGTAATATCCAAGCGGTTACAAAGATATACGGTTTTCTCATAATCGTTTGATTTTTACGTTTCCGCAAAGCACGTCGGAGTACGAGTACGCCGTTTTACCCAAGAAATCCTTATCGTCGGGCTTGACGGTGAATAGGGCGGGATAAATGCCCGATAGTACGCCCGAATAACTCACGCTTTTGTTCCTGCCTAAGTTCACGCGAACGGCTACCCGTTGCGCGGAACAGCTTTTTACCATTTGTTTGACGTCCGAAATTTTTTTGGTTGGCTTGATCATAGAATAAGTATGCCCAAAAAAGGAAAAATTATGCAGCGGAATTTTTGATAACCGTTCTACTTGCCCTTGCGTTCGCATACGATAAAAAGGCAATAAATCCAAAAAAGTGAGGAAAGAAAATGGCAATAAAACCGCAATATGAAACCTATCGTTATACGGGCGAGGCGTGTCGCTTACGCGCGCAATCCATCGTCGAGTGTCGGCTGTCGGGTAGTGAGATCGGGAGCGTTTTAGCCGTGCAGGCAAGAGCGGTTACGCTGGAATGTACCTGCGTGGACGGCGAGGTGCGCTACGGGGGAAAGCTACTCGTTTGCGTGGTGTACGAGGACGGCGAAAAGAAAATTTGTCGCGTGGAGCGCGGCGCGGAGTTCTTCCACAAGGCGGAGGGGAACGCCGTCACGCCCGCGTGCTTTGCCAAGACCCTCTTACAAGCGGACAATATCAGTTATCGGCGCGAAGGCTCGGGCTTGTATATCTCCGTCATCGTGGGGGCGAATATCACCGTGTACGGCGGAAAGCAGCTCGAATATTTGGCGGGCGGAGAGAATATCGTCGTGAAACGGGAAACGGCGCGGTTGTATAAGACCATTTGCGTTTCGGGAGAAACGGAAGCGGAGGACGAATTCGAAGCGGACTACGTGGGGGATATCTTGCTCCACAGCGAAAACGCTTTGGTGACGCACGTCAGCGCGCAGGCAGGGCAGATCGATATCGAGGGCGAGCTCGTGTTGGGCGTGTGCGCGCTCAAGGAGGAGAACGCGCTCTGTTCGTACGAGCGGGTGATCCCTTTCCGTATGAATATCCCGTGCGAGGACGCGTTCGGGCAGGTGCGCGCCTGTGCGCGCGTGCAGGTCAAGTCCGCCCATTTAACGGCGGGCGTGGACGAGGAAAAGGGCAAGAGCAAGATCGTGTTCTCCTACTGTCTTGCCGCCGATTGCTTCCTGCATAGCAGCGAGGAGCTTTCCGTGGCGACCGACGCCTTTTCACCGCGCGCGGAAGTGCTGCTTAAAAAAGAAAAGAGCGTAGGCAGGTATTTGACGAGTGTGACCAAGTGCGTGGAGAGAGTGGGCGGCGCGGCTTCCCTTTCGCCTGTGCTCGACGGGGAATACGCTTTACGTTGCGCCGTACAGCCGCGTGCGGAGATCGCGTGCAAGCGGACGGAAAACGGCTTCGAAGCGGAGGGCGCGGTGCTGGCGGAGGTGATCCTTTGCGGCGCGGAGGGCGGTCACCGCTCGTGCACCCTGTCGCTGCCTTTCGTGTTCCCGATCGGCGCGCTCGGCGAGGAGGTGGAGGCGGACGCCGTCGTTTGCGGCTTGAACGTGCGGCGGAAAAAGGACGGTACGACGGAAGCGGAGGCTACGCTGAAGGTGTCCTTGCGCGCGTATAACGGCGCGGAGTGGGAGTACGTGTGCGAGGCGAGCGAGGGGGAGGAATATCCCGAAAACAACGCCGCGATATCCCTCTTTACCATGCGTGCGGGCGAGGAGCTTTGGCAGGTGTCCAAACGGCTTTGCCGCGATCCCGAGGAGCTAATGCGGAGCAATCCCGAGCTGACTTTTCCCGTCAAGGAGGGCGAAAGACTGTTCGTTTATCGGCAAATTAAGTGAAATTTGCAAAAACTACCGTTAAAGCATTGTAATTTCGGGAAAAATATGCTACAATAAAACCGAACAATCCAAGCGGCGGGGCGTTCCCTCGCCGCGATTTTCGGAATACGCGGTATGAAAACGGTCAAGATAAAATCGTATGCAAAAGTCAATCTTACGCTGGAGATCGTAGGGATAAGCGGCGGGTATCACCTGCTCGATTCCCTCGTCGCGAGCGTGGACTTGTACGATCTGATCGTCTTGAAAAAGCGCAAGGACAAGCTGTCCTCGGTGACGATGCGCGGGCTTGGGAGCGAAAGTATTCACCCCGAAAGCAACAACGCGCTCAAGGCGGCAGAGGCGTTTTCCGAGCGCTTCGGCGTAAACGGCGCGGATATCACCGTGTATAAAAATATCCCTATGGGCGCGGGCTTGGGAGGCTCGTCCGCGGACGCGAGCGGCGTGCTTTCGGGTATGGCGAAGCTGTACGACGTTACGGACGCAGCCGCGATCGGCGCGCTTGCCGATACCTTGGGCAGCGATACGAAATATATGCTCGACGGCGGCTTTGCGCGTATGCAGGGACGGGGTACGGAAATCGAGCGGTTGGATATATCCGAGCGGCTGTATTTTTTGGCGTTGTTCCCGTCTACGGGGGTTCCCTCGGGGGCGTGCTATCGCGAATACGACGGTATGCGTTCGGCGCATACGGACGGGAGCGCGACGGCGGCGTGCATAGAGGCGTTGCGCGTAAAGGATATAAACGGGGTGGGCAGGTGCTTGACGAACGCGTTATATTTGCCTGCGGCGCGGTTGAACGGCGCGGTGCAAAGGGCGTACGAGGAGGCCCTTTCCTTTTCCCCGCTCGGCGTGGTGATGACGGGGTCGGGCAGCTGCGTTTTGGCGCTGTTTGAAACTAAGGAGCTGTGCGAATGGGCAAAGAGCCGCTATCGCGGTAAATGCCGCGCGGCGGTGCTGTCGACTATTTTGCCGCATAAGGAAAAACGGGGGCTCGTCAATCCGTTCGTGTTGCGAACGGACGAGCTTGAAGAATAAAAACAGGGAGAAAGCTATGGAAGAAAGAATTATCGACGACGAATACGGCAGGGGTATCCGTTTGAAAAAGACGAAGGACGGCTACGTGGACGTAACGGACGAGCTTGCGGAGGATGCGGAAACGGTCGAAAACGAGGAGCTTGAGGGGGACGAGGTCGCCTTTGAATTTCCTATGTTCGACGTGGACGACGAGGACTTGGTGGGGCTGACCCCTAAGGAAGCGATGGAGCTGAAAAGGCGCAAGGAGGAGGAAGCTGCGGCGCGGCAGGCGGAATACGAGCGGCTGTGCAAGGAGGGCGAAACGCTCTTGGAGTCGGGTAGCTTCAAATCCGCGGAGTTAAAATTCGAAAACGCGCTCGCGATCGAGATCGCGGAGGAAAAGACGGAGGCATCCGTCGGTTTTTGGCGCGCCAAGACCTCCGATTTTACACAGCCCGACCTGCTCGTGGAGGAATATTTCGAGGCGGGCGTAGAAAATTTGGAATTCGATCTTGGGTATAAGGCGGTGGACGTCATTCGCGAAAAATACGGCGCGGCTTTGGAAAAACGGCGCGCGGAATGGCGCGCGGAGGAAGCCCCTCTTGCCGAGAGCGTGGAGGGGGTACAAGCGGAGCGGCGCGAATATCTCAAAGGGCGCGTGAAGCGTTCGGCGATCGGTTTTATCGCTTCGGTATTGCCGACGATCGCGCTGATCGTTTTGACGATCGTGTTCGGGCTGAAAAATTTCACCACGCGCGAGGGCACGTATATCGTGCCGACCGTCGTTTGCGCGGCGTTGCTCGTCGTAGCGTTTATCCTTGCCGTCGTTTTGACGAACAAGTGGATCAACGATCTCCGTTTGCACGCGGCGAACGAACGGCTGTCCTCGACGGAGGAGGGAGAGCGGCTGTTGGAGATCCGCGCGTATTTGGAAATGTACGACGGACTTTTGGACGTGGGCGAAGCAAACGAAGAGGAATGACCTCTTAAATAATATGGGGCGAGGGACTTGGCGTTTTCAAGTCCCTCGCTTTATTTTTACATTATATTAACATTTTTTATACAACTCGAAAACATTCCTTTGGTATAATACCGCCGATAAACTGTGAAAAAAGGCAAAGGAGGCGTGAAGGAATGAACGCTATTGAAATCAGAAACTTGTCCAAAAGCTTTCGCGGTATGTACGCGGTCGATCGTTTGCATATGACGGTGCCCGTTGGTGCGATCTACGGCTTTATCGGCGAAAACGGCAGCGGCAAATCCACGACGGAAAAGCTCATTTGCGGACATCTCGTTCCCGACGAGGGGGAGATCAAGCTGTTCGGCAGGGATTACACGGACGCAGGCGTACGGGTGCGCGTGGGCGCGCTGATCGAAAACGCAGGCTGTTTTCCCAATTCGAGCGTGTATCAAAACTTGATGATGCAAGCGATCAATTTGGGTATCGAGGATCGTGAAAAAGAGATCGACAGGGTGCTCAAGATCGTAAGAATGGAGGATTCCGCGCATATCAAATTCAAAAGCTGCTCGCTCGGTATGAAACAGCGTATCGGTATCGCGATGGCGCTTCTCGGGGATCCCGCCTTATTGATCTTGGACGAGCCGATCAACGGCTTGGATACGGACGGTATGCGGATCATGCGCGAGATCCTCGTCGATATCACGCAAAAATACGCGACCACCGTGCTCATCTCCTCGCATATCTTGGGCGAGCTGGAAAAGATCGCAACGCATTACGGGATCATTCGGCAGGGCAAGATGATAGTGGAAATGTCCGCGTCCGAGCTGGAAAACAGAGCGCGCGTTTTCGTATCGTTGAAAACCAAGGATATGCAGGGCGCGAAAAGGGCGCTTGCGGCGAAATACGGCAACGTCAAGGAGGAGGACGACTATCTTCGCGTTTACGACGTGGACGATACGGAGGAGATCGTCGGTTATTTGATGGAAAAGGGGTACGTCGTCAGCGAGCTCAAGAAAAATAAGATCGGCTTGGAAGAATATTACGTTGAACTAATGTCAAGTAAGGAGGCGAACTGAAATGGCGCGTGAATTGAAATTTGAATCCCCCAGCTTCGCGCAAAGGCTCAAGGGTATGCTCGGCGTGGATTTTTACCGACTGTTCCACACCCCCCTGTTTTATATTTTTCTCGCTATTGCCGCCGTTATTCCGGCAATGATCCTCGGTACGATGGGGAGCGAGGGCGCGGAGCAGCTTTATACGAATACGTGGCATATCATTGCCGCGGAAACGCCCCTCTACGTAGTAAACGGTATCTCCGAATACGCCAATATGAATATGGTATTCATTTTCGGCGGTATCATGGTTTCCATATTTATAGGGCACGACTATAAGAGCGGCTACGTCAAGCAGTTGTTCACTACGCACGCGAAAAAAGAGGATTATATGATGTCCAAATCGCTCGTCGGCGCGTTCTCGATGGCGTGTATGTGCGTTACCTATCTGTTCGGCGCGATGCTCGCAGGCTTGCTCGTGCAAACCTCGTTCGAGGTCAACGCCGGCTCGCTGCTGTGCGCCGTTTTGGGTAAAATGGTCATGAGCTTGGGTTGGGCGAGCCTGTATACCTTCTTGAATATCATTTTCAGGAAGTATTTCGGCGTTTCCATCGCCTCGTCCTTTTTCTTCGGTACGGGTATCCTCATTATCGGCGCGGCGGCGATCGTCGGTAATTCTTCCGTGTTGAATATCTTCCTGTACGGCGCGTCCGTTTACGCTTGTCTTTCCGCGAATTTCGTAACGCTTATCGTATGTATCGCGTGCTCGGCGGCGTGGGCGGCGATCTATAACGTGCTCGGCGCGCGGATCCTTGCCAAGTGCGACGTATATTGATAGGAGGCGGCTTATATGAATGCAATAGAGATTAGAAATTTAACGAAAAGCTTTGGGGAAAAGCAAGCGCTCGGCGGTTTGAATATGACGGTGCCCGTCGGCGCGATCTACGGCTTTATCGGCGAAAACGGCAGCGGTAAATCCACCACCGAGAAGATCGTTTGCGGACTTATTCACGAGAGCGGCGGCTCGGTCACTCTTTTCGGCAAACCGCATACCGACGGGGACGTAAGGGCAAAGATAGGCGTGCTTATCGAAGCCCCGGGGTGCTTCCCCAATTACAGCGTATGGAATAATATGAAGCTCCAAGCGGCAAACCTCGGCGTACGAAACGCGGACGAGGAGATCGTCAAGGTGCTCAAATTGGTGCGAATGGAGGGCGCGGCTTCCAACAAATACAAAAACTGTTCCCTCGGTATGAAACAGCGTATCGGTATCGCTATGGCGTTGTTGGGCGACCCCGAATTGCTGGTATTAGACGAGCCCATCAACGGCTTGGACGCGGACGGTATGCGGATCATGCGCGAGGTGCTGACCGATCTGGCGAAAAAGGGTCGTACTATCGTGATCTCCTCGCATATCTTGGGCGAGCTGGAAAAGATCGCCACCCACTACGGGATCGTGCGCGGCGGCAAAATGCTTTGCGAAATGACCGCGGAGGAGCTGGACGCAAGCTGCCGCACCTACGTTGCGTTGCAAACGAAGGATATGCCCCGTACCAAAGCGGTCCTCGGGGGTAAATATTCCCGTGTGGAGGAGGACGAAGCGGGGTATCTCCGCGTGTACGATACGACCACGCCCGAGGAGATCGTGACGCACCTCTATCAAAACGGTATCCTCGTCGGCGAGATCAAGACGGACAAGATCGGGCTGGAGGAATACTATATCGATCTTATGAAGGAGGGCAAAAGATAATGGAAAAGAAATTGGAAAGCAATACGTTCGGAAAAAGGCTGGGCAGTATGCTGAAGGTGGATTTCAGAAGAATGTTCACCATGCCCCTCGTTTACATTATCGTAGGCGTTTGTCTTGTGATGCCCGTCGTTATACTCGTTATGACGACGATGATGGACGGAACGGTGTCCGTCGATCCCCAAACGGGCGCGGAAACGGTGGTCGAGGGCTTTGATAACGTATGGCAGATCATCGGTTCGGTTTCCACGGGCGCGTCTACGAGCGCCGACGCTTCGGCTATGGGCGGAGGAATGAGCCTTACCTCGATGTGCAATATCAATATGCTGTATTTCGCTATTGCCGTGCTCGTTTGCATATTCGTCGCGGACGATTTCAGGAGCGGATACGCCAAGAATTTGTTTACCGTCCGTGCGAAAAAAAGCGATTACGTGATCTCCAAAACGCTCGTTTGCTCGGCTGGCGCCGCGCTTATGATCCTTGCCTTTTTCATCGGATCGTTGCTCGGCGGCGCGATCGCGGGGCTTCCCTTTACGATGGAGGGCTTCGGCGTGGCGGAGCTCGTCGCGTGCGTCCTTGCCAAAACGGTGCTCGTGACGGTGTTCGTTCCGATCTACCTCGTTATGAGCGTCGTGGCGAAGCAAAGACTGTGGCTTTCCCTTATTTTGTCGTTTATGGTGGGAATGTTCCTCTTTATGATGATACCTATGCTTACCCCTCTCAACGCTACGGCTATGCACGTTCTCCTGTGCGTTGCGGGCGGCGCGCTGTTCGGCGCGGGGCTTGGCGCGGTCAGCAATTTGGTGCTGAATAAAACGAGCCTGGTGTGACCCCCTAAAAACGGAATATACGTTTTCGATCCGACGCCTGCGGGCGTCGGATTTTTGCGCCTTGCGCGAGGTTTTTTATATAAGGAAGTAAATTTTGTTGCGTTTAGGCGGCGGAAGTGGTATAATAAAACGGATATGAAGCAGTTATTTTCCTATTTCAAACCGTATAAATGGCAAAGCCTGCTCGGCCCTTTGTTCAAGCTGTTGGAGGCGACGTTCGAGCTGCTCGTGCCCTTCGTCGTCGGCTTGATCGTAGACAGGGGGCTGGGACAAAACGTGGGCGGCGCGTATCCGTACGCCGATAAGGGGTATATCGTCAAAATGTTCTTTATCCTCGTCGCGTTCGGCGTTTTGGGCTTCGTGTTTGCGGTGGCGGCGCAGTATTTTGCCGCGCGGACGGCTACGGGCGTTTCCGCAGGGATCAGAAAGGATCTTTTCAAAAAGGTACAATCCCTTTCCTTTAAGGATATCGACCGCTTGGGCGCGTCTACGCTGCTTACCCGTATGACGAGCGACGTGGACAGGTTTCAATCGGGGGTAAATCTTGCGCTTCGGCTTTTTTTGCGCTCCCCGTTTATCGTGTTCGGCGCAATGATCACGGCTTGTATTATCGACCCCCGTTCGTTCGGGGTGTTCGCCGTGGCGATCGTCGCGCTCGCGATCGTCGTATACGCGGTGATGCTCGCGTGTATGCCGCTGTATAAAAAAACGCAGGACAAGCTGGACAAGGTGCTGTTGTCCACGCGTGAAAATTTGACGGGCGCACGGGTCGTTCGCGCCTTTTGCTTGGAGGACGAGGAACGCGCGATCTTCCACGCGCGCAACGAAGAGCTTACCAAGGGCAAAAAATTCGCGGGCGGTATCGCCGCTATCACCAATCCGCTTACCTACGTCCTCGTCAACGCGGCGATCGTCGTCTTGCTTTGGACGGGCGCGATTCGCGTGGACGGCGGCAGCCTTTCGCAAGGAAATATCGTCGCTTTGTATAATTTGATGGGACAAATACTCGTGGAGCTGATCAAGCTCGCCAATTTGATCGTCACCGTTACCAAGGCGGCGGCGTGCGGCTCGCGTATCTCCACCGTACTTTCTATGCAGCCCTCCCTGCAAACGGTGGCGGATACGGAGGGGAAACAAACGGACGCGTTCGTGGCGTTCGAGGGGGTCAGCGTGCAATACAACGACGAGGCGGACGCGGCGCTGGAGGATATCCGCTTCACCGTTTCGCGCGGCGAAACGGTGGGGGTCATCGGTGGTACCGGCTCGGGCAAGACCACCCTCGTCAATCTCATTCCCCATTTTTACGATACCAAAGCGGGTAGAGTATGCGTGGGCGGCAGGGACGTGCGCGAGGAGGGTATGCAAAACTACCTGCGCGAGCGGGTCGGCGTAGCCGAGCAAAAGGCGACGTTGTTCAAGGGTACCGTTCGCGAAAACCTGCTTTGGGGCAAGGCGGACGCGACGGACGAGGAGCTGATGCGCGCGGCGAGGATCGCGCAGGCGGAGGAGTTTATTTTGCAAAAGGGGGGCTTGGACGCCGTCGTGGAGCAGGGGGGCAAGAATTTTTCGGGCGGTCAAAAGCAACGCCTGATCGTTGCCCGTGCGCTCGTGCGCGACCCCGATATTTTGATCTTGGACGATTCGTCGTCCGCGCTCGATTACGCGACGGACGCGGCGCTTCGACGGGAGCTTCGGAAATTGGAAACGACCACCTTTATCGTTTCCCAGCGCGCTTCCTCCGTGATGCACGCGGATAAAATTATCGTGTTGGACGACGGCAAAGCGGTGGGCATAGGCACGCACGAGGAATTGATGCGTTCGTGCGAAGTGTATAAAGAAATTTATTTCTCGCAATACGAAAGCGGGAAGAAAGGGGGTGCGGCGTGAGTACTCCCAAGACGAATAAAAACGACAAAGGCGTGTTGAAGCGCGTGCTTAAATACGTGGGGAAATATCCCGTTTCCCTGATCGGCTCACTCGTTTTTGCTTTGCTTACGGTGGCGGCTACCCTGTATATCCCCGTGTTGTTCGGGGACGCCATCGACTGTATCGTGGGTGAGGGACGGGTGGATTTCGTCGGCTTGAAAAGCGTGTTCGTTAAGGCGGCGGTCACCGCGCTCGTCGCTGCGCTCGCACAATGGCTGACCAGCCTTTGCAACAACCGCATTTCCTGTAACGTGGTGCGCGATCTGCGCGCGGACGCGTTTGAAAAGCTGGGCAAACTGCCTCTGCAATATATCGATACGCACGGACACGGCGATACGGTGAGCCGCGTAGTCGCGGACGCCGACCAATTTTCCGACGGGCTGTTGATGGGCTTTACGCAATTTTTTACGGGGATCACGACCATTCTCGGTACGATCGCGTTTATGCTGATCACCAACGCGAAGATCGGGCTCGTGGTGGTGCTTCTCACCCCCGCTTCCCTGCTCGTGGCGCGGTTCGTATCCACGCACACGCATAAATTTTTCGTTGAGCAAACGGTTACGCGCGGCGAGCAAACGGCGTTCGTCGAGGAGGCGATCTCCGGTTTGAAAACGACGCAGGCGTTCGCGCACGAAAGGGAGAACGAGAAAAAATTCGAGGAGATGAACGCGCGGCTGGAAAGGGCGTCCTTGAAAGCCACCTTCTATTCCTCCCTGACCAACCCCTCGACCCGCTTTATCAACAACCTCGTCTACGCGGCGGTGGCGATCATCGGCGCCTTCGACGTGGCGACGGGCGGCGTGTTTACCGTCGGCGGCTTGACCAAATTCCTCTCGTACGCCAACCAATATACCAAGCCGTTCAACGAGATCTCGGGCGTGATCACCGAGCTGAAAGGCGCGTTTACCTGCGCGGCGCGGATCTTCGAGCTGATCGACGAAACGGAGGAGACTTCGGACGAAGAGAACGAAACGCTCGTCGGCGTAGAGGGCAATATTTGCTTGGAAAAAGTTGATTTCTCGTATACGAAGGAGCGCAAGCTGATCGAGGGACTGTCGTTGACCGTACAACGCGGTCAACGGGTGGCGATCGTCGGTAGGACGGGCTCGGGCAAGACTACGCTCATCAACCTTTTGATGCGCTTCTACGACGTGGACGGCGGCGCGGTGAGGCTGGAGGGAAGGGATATCCGAACGATCACGCGCAAGTCCTTGCGCGAAAGCTACGGTATGGTCTTGCAGGATACTTGGCTCAAAAACGGTACGGTGCGCGAAAATATCAAGATGGGTAGACCCTCCGCTTCGGACGAGGAGATGATCGCGGCGGCGAAAGCGGCGCACGCGCACGGGTTTATCAAGCGTATGGAAAAGGGCTACGACACCGTGCTCGGCGAGAGCGGCGTTTTGTCCGAGGGACAAAAGCAGCTCCTTTGCATTACGCGCGTAATGCTCGCGTTGCCTCCCATGCTGATCTTGGACGAAGCGACCTCGTCCATCGATACGCGTACCGAACGCAAGATCGGGGACGCGTTCGACGCGTTGATGGAGGGCAGGACCACCTTCATCGTCGCGCACAGGCTTTCCACGATCGTACACGCGGACGTCATCTTGGTTATGGAAAAGGGGCGCGTGGTGGAGCAGGGCAAGCACGCGGAGCTTTTGCAAAAGGGCGGCGCGTACGCGGCGCTGTATAACGGTCAGTTTGCTTAGGGCAGGTATGCGTCGAGCGATAGGAAAAAATTTTTTATGAGAAGAACGATAGAAAAGAAAAAGAAGAAAAGTATATACGAAAACGCGCTGGAGCTGCTCGTCGTCGGCTCGGTCACGGGACTGTTTGCAGGCGCGGTGGTTACGATATATAACGTATTAGCCAAAAAGGGCGAGGAGCTTTCGCGCGACGCGTACGCGTTCGTGCGGAGCAATCCGGCGTTTTTGCCCCTGCTCTTTTTAACGCTTGCTTTGGGCGCGTTTTTGCTGTCGGTGGCAGTATATCTCGTACCGATGGTCAAGGGGAGCGGTATTCCGCAAACGGAGGGCGCGACGCGCGGTATCTTGCGGTTTAAGTGGTATCGCGACGGAGTCGTGATGTTCGCTTCCAGCCTGCTCAGTATCTTTATGGGGTTGTCCGCGGGCAGCGAGGGACCGAGCCTGTTTATCGGCGCGGCGAGCGGCGACGGCGTGGCGCGCGTATGCAAAAGAAACGAGATGATACGCCGCTATCAGGTCACGGGCGGCGCGTGCGCGGGGCTTGCGACGGCGTTCAACGCGCCGTTGACGGGTATGGCGTTCGCGTTCGAGGAGGCGCATAAACAGTTTACGCCCGAGGTGTTCATTTGCGCTTTTTCTTCGGTGATCGTCGCGCTGATCACGCGCGGCGCGTTGTATACGATCTTCGGCTTGGAGGCGGCGAGCTTTTTCCAAACCTACGCCTTTCCCCAAGGCGCGATCGGCGATTGGCAATTCTTCTTGTTTTTGACCCTCTCCGCGTGCGTTTGCGGCTTTGCGGGCGTATTGTTGTATAAATGGATATTCCTCTTGCGTAAGTGGTTTGGAGGGCTTCGTTTCAAAAAAACCTTCTTCAATACCTTTGCGCGTATTTTGATCGCCGTGAGCTTGGGCGGCGCGGCGTCTCTTATCACCGTCAACGTAATGGGCGGCGGACGGGAGCTGATCGAAGCGTTGGGTACGAACGGCGGCACGACGACGTCGTCGGTGGAGAGCGTATTCTCTTTGCCCCTCGTTTGGACGTTGACGATCGTTTGTTTGTTGAAGTTTGCGATCACGGGCGTAAATATGGGCGCGAGCGTGCCCTGCGGCGCGTTTATTCCCATGCTCGCGATCGGCGCGTGTATCGGTTCGTTGCTCAATATGGCTTGGGTCGCGCTCGGTATGGAGGGAGCGTACTGCGATTTTTTGGTGATGGTGTGTATGGCAACCTTCTTTACCGCGATCGTCAAAGCCCCCATTACGGGTATCGTGATGGTGTTCGAGCTGACTTGGAGCTTTTCCTCGTTGCTGCCCGTCGTTATCGGCGTTTCCATCGGGTATTTTATCGGGGATTTATCGCGTACGGACGGTATCTACGAGGAGCTTTTGGAGGAATACGAGCGTGAGAACGGTATTCGCGAAAGGGTGCGCGAGGTGTTTACGATCGCGCTCGCGGAGGGTGCGATCGCGGACAGGCGCGAGGTACGCGAGGTGCTTTGGCCCTCGGGCGTGCGCGTGACGGAGATCCGCCGCGGCGAGGAGATCGTCTTGCCCGACGGCGACACCGTTCTTCGAGCCGGCGATATACTCACCCTCGTATGCAAGACCGATTCTCCGCAAAGGATCAAGGACGAGCTGGTGCATATCCTCGATTAGCATATATTGCGACCGCTTTTCATATACTATCCTAAACGGTAAAAAGGGGCGGGATCGGTTATGCGGCTGTACGACGAGATATTCAAAAATACGGAGGGTATGGCGCTGTCGCGCTACACGGTCGCCGTGGGCGGCGGCGGATATTTCGAGGGCGTGAAAGCGGTGGGGGATTTTTCCTCCGAAAGGATCGTCTTGTTCTTTCCGCGCGCGAGCGTGGAGGTGGAGGGCGTAGACCTTTCCATCGCCAAGTATTGCGACGGGGATCTGCGTTTAAGCGGCAAGATCGTGGGCGTGCGGCTTGCGGATACGGAAGCGCGCGGCAAGGGGGATTGAGCGTATGAGCTTGCTTCCGCGCGTGCGCGTATCTATCGAGGGCGTTATGCCCGAACGGGCGCTTTTGCGCTTGAAAAGAGCCGGGATTTGCCTCTATAATATCAAAAAACCGCAAAAAAACCGCATAGTTTTTTCTATAAAGAAAAAAGATAGCGAAAAAGTTTTTGCAATTTATCCCAACGTGTGCTATAATAGAAACGGGTATAGCCCGTATACCGCCCGAAGGATCGGGGCGTTGGGGTTTGCTCGCGTAAGCGAAAGGCTGGGAAAACGGCTGGGCTTGCTTTTGGGCGGCTTGCTCTTTTGCGCGGCTACTCTCTTTGCCGATTCCCTCGTCTTGGGCGTGGATTTCGTCGGCTCGTCCGTATACGCGCGCGAGGCGTACGCCGCCTTGGAGGAACAGGGGATAAAGCCCTTTTCGCGGTACGCTTCGGGCAAGGAGGACTTGGTGTGCGCCAAGCTGCTGGCGCTGGAGCGCGTGGAATTTTGCTCGGTGAAAAAATCGGGCTTGCGCGTACAGGTGGAGATACGGCTTGCGGATTTTGAAAAGCCCGTTTTACGAAGCGGCGATATGCTCGCGCGGCATACGGGGAAGCTTCTTTCCGTTACGGCGCTTCGCGGTACGCCCTTGAAAAAGCTCGGGGATAGCGTGACGGCGGGCGAAGCGCTCGTCGGCGGCTACGTGCAAGCGGCGAGCGGAGAACGGGTCGCGGTGCAGCCTATTGCGCGCGCGAGTATCGCGTGCACGTACGAAACGGAGCTCGCGGCGGGCGACGAGGAGGAAGCGTTTGCGGAAAGCTATTTGGCGTTGGATTTGCGCGAGGGGGATAGAATTACCGCAAGATTCGTCGAAAGGCGGGAGAACGCGTATTTCGTGCGTATCGAATATATCGCGATCGAAGCGTTTAATTTATGATGCCGTTTTCAAGGAAAACGGGGGAGGAAAGACGATTGTCCAATAAAAATCGAACGACGCAAACGGTAGACGCCAAATCGGTGGACAGGCTTTCGCGCGTGCTGGGCGCGTTTGACGAAAACCTCGGCTATTTGATGCGCGAGCTGGATATTATCGCTTTCGTTGAGGGTGTAAAAATCCGTTTGGAGGGATCGCAGGAGGCGGTGGCTTTGGGCGCCAAGGCCTTAAACGCGCTCGTCAAGCTCGCCGATAAAGGCGAGGAGATCGACGAGGGACGCACGGCGTACTGTATCGAGCTTGCCAAGGAGGGGCGCGAGGAGGAAATTTCGTCGCTCGGCGAGGGGGTCGTGGCGATCACCGCGCGCGGTAAGCAAATCAAGTGTAAGACGGTAGGGCAAAAAGCCTACGTCGAAGCGATCAAGAAAAATACCGTCGTATTCGGCGTGGGACCTGCCGGTACGGGTAAGACCTATTTGGCGGTTTGTATGGCGGTGGCGGCGTACAAGAGCAAGCAGGCGGATAAGATCATTCTCACCCGTCCCGCGGTGGAGGCGGGGGAAAAGCTCGGCTTTCTCCCGGGGGATTTACAGGAAAAGGTAGACCCCTATTTGCGTCCGTTGTACGACGCGTTGCAGGAGCTTTTGGGCTTGGAGACCTACGCCAAGCTGATGGAGCGGGGCGCGATCGAGGTGGCGCCTCTTGCGTATATGCGCGGCAGAACGCTGTCCAACGCGTTTATCATTTTGGACGAGGCGCAAAACGCGACGAAGGAGCAAATGAAGATGTTCTTAACGCGTATGGGCGAGGGAAGCAAGACGGTGGTCACGGGGGATATTACCCAAGTGGATCTGGACGGTAAGATAAGCGGACTCGTACACGCGACGGAGATATTGGACGGCGTGGAGGGGATCGCCGTATGCAGGCTGACGGCAAAGGACGTCGTAAGGCACCCGCTCGTGATGCGGATCGTGCGTGCGTACGAGCAGGCTGCGGAGAAAGAAGCGGAGGCGAGTAAGGCGAACGGACGCCCGAGGACCTCGAAAAAAGGAGAGTAACGAAAGATGGCTGTAAAACAATTCGGCGAGGAATGGACGAAACAACACGTACTGAAAAGTACCCTGCTGTTTTTGTTGCATTTTATAATCTTTATAGGGCTTGCGTTCGTGCTGCTGTTCGGCGGCAAATTTTCGCAGGTCTCCAAGACGATGAGCGAGCAGGGCGCGAATTATTTGTACGCGACCTTTTGTATCCTGCTCCTGTTCGTGATCGCCTATTTCTATTTCTATTTCGAAAACAGGGATATCCTCGCGAGCGGTAAAAATATCGCGCTCGTGTTTACGATACTCGATCTGCATTTGATCGCTTCCTGCTTGATCGGGTATAAATTCGACGTGTACGCCCGTCCCGTAGCGCTCGTGGCGTTGCTCGTTTTCGTACTTATCGGGCGCAGGGACGCGATCTTTATGAATATTTTGTCCGCCCTCGTCGTGTTTATTATCGATACGTTCGCCGTAAACGGCGTTTCGGCAAAGGAGTGCTATTCTACGCTCGTGATCTCTTTTTCGGCGGGTATGATCGCCATCTTCTTTGCGAATAAAGCCAAGAGCCGTTTGCATATTATCGGTATAGGCGTGGCGATCGTATTGCCAATCGATTTCATCATCTTCCTTTTGGAGATATCCAAGCTGCTCGACGCTAACGAAGCGGCCGTAGGGCAATCGTCCTTTCAATTTATCTTGATGCAAATGGGCTACGGCTTGTTCGGCGGCGTGATGTCCGCCGTGCTCTTCCTGTTCATACTCCCCGTTTTCGAAAGTATGTTCAACTGCTTGACGGCGTTTCGGCTTCGCGAGCTGACCAGCTCGGACGCGAAGATCTTGAAAAAGCTCAAAGCGGAAGCGCCCGGGACGTACAATCACTCTATGATGGTGGCGCAGCTTGCCGAATCGAGTGCGGCGGCGATCGGTGAAAACGTCGATTACGCGCGTGCGGCGGCGCTCTATCACGACGTGGGTAAATTGCATTATCCCGAGCATTTCACCGAAAACCAAGGGGAGTATAACTTACACGACGAGCTTACGCCCGAGCTGTCCGCGGACATTATCCGTTCGCACGCAAAGGACGGCTACACGCTCATTCGCAACCACCGTTTGCCCGAGTTCCTTGCCAATATCGCGTTGGAGCACCACGGCACGATGCCCATTCGCTATTTCTACGCAAAGGCGTTGAAGATGACGGACGGGGAGCTGAATATCGACGATTTCTCGTATATGGGTCCCAAACCCCAAAGCAAACTCGCGGCGATCATTATGATCTGCGACGCGGCGGAGGCGGCTGTCCGCGCGGCGAACGCACGTACGCCCGAGCAAACGGAAAAAGCCATTCGCGCCGTGATCGAGGAGCGTATGGATTTGGAGCAGTTCGCCGAATGTGACGTGACGATGGCGGATCTGACTAAGATCCGTTTGGCGCTCGTCAACACCTTGACGGGGGTCTATCACCACCGTATCCAATACCCCAACATCAAATACCGTCGGACGGAAAGCGGTACCAAAGGGGAGAGCGAATGAGCGCGTTTTTCTTGCAAACGGAGGGCGAAGAGCTCTCAAGAGCCTGCGTTGAAAATATCCAAAAGGCGATGACGGATTTCGTGCAAGCGGATATCCCCCTTTGCGTGGAGGTCGTGTTCGTGGAGGAAGCGGAGATACGCAGCTTGAACGCGCAAACGCGCGGTTTGGACAAGGTCACCGACGTTTTGAGCTATCCCACCTTGGATAATATTCGAGGCAAGGCGATCAAGGGAGCGGACTATCCCTTTGATATCGACGAGGAGGGGAATTTGCTTATCGGCTCGATCGCCGTTTGCGTGCAACGGGCAAAGGAACAGGCGGTGGAGTACGGACATTCGTTCGAGCGCGAGCTGCATTATTTGATCGTACACGGGATCATGCATTGCTTGGGCTACGATCATATGACGGACGAGGACAAGGCGCAAATGCGCGAGAAAGAGGAGCGTATCCTCGGCAAGCTCGGCATAACGAGAGAATAAGACGAAAGGAGTTTTTCGGTTTGGTATGAAAAGCGGATATATAGCGGTTATCGGTAGAGCGAACGCAGGTAAAAGCACGCTCATCAACGTAATGGTAGGGGAAAAAGTGTCGATCGTTTCCCCCAAGCCCCAAACGACGCGCGATCGGATCTTAGGCGTTTTGACGGAGGACGATTATCAGATCGTGTTCGTCGATACCCCCGGGATATACAAGGCGCGCAACGCCCTTACGGATATGATGATGCGTACGACGGAAACGAGCGCGCGATCGGTGGATTTTCTTCTCTACGTCGTGGACGGTCACGAGGGGATAGACGAAGAGGATCTTTCGCTGATGGAAAAATACAAGGCGCTCGGTATTCCCATGGCGATCGCGTATACCAAGATCGATATTATGCCCAAGGAAAATATTCCCCTCGATATGGCGAAATTCGCCGATTCGGGGCTGGACGTGGACGTGTTCCCCGTGTCCGCGCGCAAGGGGAAAAATATCCGCGAGCTGAAAAAATTCCTCGTCGAAAAAATGCCTGAGGGCGAGAGGGCGTTCACCGAGGATATCGTGTCGGATAAGAGCGAAAGGTTTATGATCTCCGAGATCATGCGCGAGAAGATCTTGCTCAAATTCGACAAGGAGATCCCGCACGGTATCGCCGTCGTGGTCAACGCCTTCGAGCGCAAGGAAAACGGCGTGTACGATATCAATTTGGATATCGTTTGCGAACGCGCCAACCACAAGGCGATCTTGATCGGCAAGCAGGGCAAGGCAATCAAAGAGGTGTCCTCGTTCGCACGGCAGGATATGGAAAAATTCCTCGGCGCGAAGGTGTTCTTGACTACCTTCGTCAAGGTGAAAGAGGATTGGCGCGACAGACCCAATTTACTCAAAGAGTACGGCTACGAGGACTTGGGCGACTAACGCATAATTTATCCCTACTTTTCCCAAAATACGGGTGGAGGGAAAGCTATGCACGATAAGAACGAAAAGGACGCGGCGGCGAAAATGGCGTGGGAGTTGTTTGAAAAGACGGGGAGCGTGAGCTATTATATGCTCTATCACGACTTAACGCGCCGAAAGTAAACCGCAAAACAAGCGAAACGAGGGGAACGGGTATGGAAGTAAAGACGGAAGCGGTCGTATTACAAGCGATCGATTATAAGGACGACGATAAGCTTCTCACCCTCTTTTCCCCCACGCTCGGGAAGCTCACCGCCGGTATTCGCGGCGTGAAAAAGCCCAAAGCCAAGCTTGCCTTTGCCGCGCAACCCTTTTGCTTTGCCGAGTACGTACTCGCGGAAAAAGGGGGCAGGTATACGGTGATCTCGGCGTACCTGCACGAGAGCTTTTTCGAGCTTCGCACGGATATCGACCGCTATTTCGCGGCGTGCGCGGCGGCGGAGATCGCGCGCGAGCTTTCGCTGGAAAACGAGCGTTACGAAAGCCTGTTCGTAGCGTTCATCGAAGCCCTAAAAGCCCTGTGCCTTGCAGGGGAGGACGAGGGGGAGGCGCTCGTGAGCTTTTTGCTCGTGGCGCTTCGCGAGAGCGGTTATCCCCTCGATTTGGGCTACTTAGAGGAGTGCGGCGGAGATATCGGCGAAAAGCTTTGGTTCGATTTTTCCGACGGACGGTTTGCAAGCTTCGAGCGTTGCAACCAAGGGGAGAGGGCAAGCCTCTCCACCTATCACGTCCTGCGTAAATGCGCGGGGTTGATCTACGACGAAAACGCGCTTGTCGGCGGCACGAAACGCGCGTTACGGCTACTCAAGGCGTACTTATCCGAAAAGACGGAAACGCGGTTTGATTCTTTGGGGGAATTTCTCCGTATGTACGGGGAGTAGGCTTCGTCGGGCGGGGCATAACGAAATAAAGGTAAAAGGAAAAGAAGCGGCGCGCCCCACCGCGAAAAGAAAAAGATATGGCAAAAACGGAAAAACAACAGACGGCAAAGCCGTCCGCGACCCGTGCGGAAAAACGGGACGCGACCAAAAATCTCATTCGGGAGCTTTTGAAAAAGTCCGAATATAAGAGCAACGATTTGATAGACGAAGCGGCGAAGCTGTTCACCGAACGCTTTGCCGGCGAGGAGAGCGAGGACGTCAACGGCGTAAAGGGTCGTATCGGCTCGGTGATCGATTTGATGAAAAAGGACGAGGAGATCGTCTACGACGGGGGCGTGTACGCGTTGAAAACGGAGCCGATCGTCGAGACGGTAGAAGAAAAGCCCGTTAAAAAGACGCGTGCAAAAGCAAAAAAGACGTCGGATAAGGAGGAAGCGGCGGCGGAAGAGGTCGCACCCGTAGCGGTCGAGGAAAAGAAACCCGCTAAAAAGCGCGCGACGAAAAAAGCGAAAGCGGAGAAGGAAGCGGAGGAGCAAAAGGAAGAAAAGACGGAGCCTTTGCCCGCGGCGCCCTTGCAGCCCATCGCGCCCGTAGCGCCGATAACGCCCGAGGTCGCGCCCGAGCCCGTGCCCGAAAAGCCCGCGCCCAAAAAACGCGCGAGCAAAAAGGCGAAAGAGGCGGAAACGCCGACGGAGACGGTCGAAGAAAAGGTCGTGGAAACGGTAGCGAAGGAGGAGAAGAAAGAGGAAACGAAAGCGGAAGCGGAAGAAAAGCCCGAACGGTCGAAAGAAGAAAAGGCGCTCGTGGAAAAGAAGAAAGCGGAGATCGCGCCCAAGGGTACGCTTATGGATATGAGCTTCCTGTTCGGGGATATCAAATCCGTAAAAAAGGAAGAGCCTCAAAAGAGGGAAGCGGCGGTAAGGGCGGAGGACAAGCCCGTGCAAGCGGAGCAAAAGAAAGAGCAAAAGCCCGTAGAGGTGAAAAAGAGCGAGCCTCCCAAGCCCGTAGAGAATAAAAAACCCGTGGAAAACAAAAAGCCCGTAGCGCGCAAGGGTGCGAACGGACGGGGGAGAGCGCTCACCGTGGACGAGAAATTGCAGGAAGCGTTTTTGAATAGATTGCACCGCCTCGGAGGGGAGTATTTCGAGTATTACTCTATCTATTTATTGGAAAAATATTCGCGTATGAACGGTAGACGGTTGGAGGGGCTGCGCGTAACGGGCGGCGACCACGACGGCGGTATCGACGGAGAGATCGAATTGACGGATAGATTGGGCTTTCGCGAGACTATCTACATACAAGCGAAGAATTGGGATCCCGACAAGGGGGACGAAAAGCTGTGGGTAGTAGGCGAAACGCTGTTGCAACAATTTATCGGCGCGTGCGTATGCAGGCAAGCGAAGGAGGGAAAACAGCATTGTCGGGGTATCTTCATCACCACCTCGCGTTTCACGCCCGAAGCGAAAAAGATGCTGGACGACACCTCGGATAAATTCGTGGGGTACGACGGCAACGACCTGTTCGAAACGGCGAAGGAGTGTTCGTTCGGACTTATCAAAAAGAACGGCGAATGGGTTTTGGACGAGAGCTTGCTCTCGGGAATGAAAGCTTTTTACACGTTAGGGTAAGACGAAGAAAACGCGGCGCACGAAATGCGCCGCGTTTATTTATATATGTATATATAATTGTATAAGATTATCGCGTTCTTCCGATCAAATAATCGATAGAACAGCCGAAATATCGGGCGAGGGCGATCAAGCGTTCCATAGAGGGACGGCTTATGCCTTTCAGCCATTTGTATACGACCGACGAAGAAACGGGTAGATCGCGTTTCAGCTTTTCTTGCGAGATCCCGTGGCTTTTCAAGATAAAACGCAACCGTTCGTGAAAGGGCAACGCCTCGTGTAAAGGCTCCTCCGTATGGATTTCCGTTTCGCCCAAAAGATAATCGGCGGAACAACGGAACGCGTATAACAATCGGACGAAGTTATCGTACGACGGCATATGGATATCCGCCAAAAAGTCGGAGATATTCGTATGCTCTATCCCCGTTGCTTCCGCCAAAGACGTTTGATTAAAACCAA
>JAFURP010000004.1 GCA_017471785.1 Clostridia bacterium
ATTTGTTGGGATAATATAGTACAAAGCAAGGGCTGACGTAAAACCAACCGTCAGCCCTCAAATTTTGCGCCGAAGCAATCTCTTGTAAAAAATAAAACGAACTTTGACTTTTTATCAAGGTTCATTTTATTCCTATTTGGTGCCGCTGACCGGACTTGAACCGGTACGAACTCTCGTTCGAGGGATTTTAAGTCCCTTGCGTCTGCCTATTCCACCACAGCGGCGTATATAAAAACTCTGTACCTCCGATAAGGTACAGAGTTTTGTTTGGAGGCGCCACCCGGATTTGAACCGGGGGATAAAGGTTTTGCAGACCTTGGCCTTACCACTTGGCTATAGCGCCAGCTCCGTTTGCCCCGTCGGCAAAAAGGAAAGAAAAAACAGCGCAGATATTTTGGAGCGGGAAACGAGATTCGAACCCGCGACATTCACCTTGGCAAGGTGACGCTCTACCACTGAGCTATTCCCGCATATAGTATCCGCACTGTTTTTTATGGTGGAAGTTATAGGGTTCGAACCTATGACCCTCTGCTTGTAAGGCAGATGCTCTCCCAGCTGAGCTAAACTTCCGTCGAAAGCTTATATACTATACCATATCTGAAAAATAAACGCAAGCGTTTTACCCCCGTTTTTCAAAAAAATTTCAAAATTTTTCAAAAAACTTTTTTCGGGCGAAACCCCACGCTTATAGTATATGAAAAAATACGCAAAAAGGTCTAAAAATATTTTGTTGAAAGCGTTTATAATTCCAAAAACCCGTTTATATATAAGTAATTCTCAAACGAGAGCGGCATAAACGCTTTCAACCGTTGACAAAAGGGGAAAATAGTGTTATAATTAACACAAATAAATATAGAGGTATTTTTAATTATGAAGTATGCACTCAGAAACATTGTAGCCGAAGAACTTTCCTATACCATGAACCGTATTAAAGTGGACAAGGATACGAAATTTGAAATCAAGCCCCAATTCTCCCGTACGGTCAGACGGGTACAGGAAAACGACAAGCTTTGGTTTTTGAGCTTGGAGGTGAAAGTGGAATCGACCGAAGATTCCCCTAAGCCTTTCAATATCAAAGCGCGCCTTGTCGGTATGTTCGAAGCGGAGGAGATCGAATCCGAGCTCGATCGGCAAGACCTCGTGATCAATATGACCGAGATCGTCTATCCCTATCTTCGCGCAGCGGTGAGTGCGCTTACGGCGAACTCGTTCATCAATCCCTTGATCCTGCCCGTAATTCCGGCAGGCACGATGTTCCCCGAGGATCGCGGCGAAGCTCCTCAAAACCTCAACTAAAATAAACGCAAAAGGGCTGGTTTTCAGCCCTTTTATCATAGGTACCGTATGCAAGAACAAGAAATCGCAAGAATTTTAACGGCGCAAAGAGCGTACTTCGAAAGCGGCGCGACTTATCCCGTGCAGGCGCGTATAAACGCCTTAAAACGCCTGCAAACGACGATCCGGCAAAACGCCGAGGAGATTTGCGAGGCGCTTGAAAAAGACCTCGGAAAGAGCCGTTTTGAAGGTTATACGTGCGAGGTGGGTATGGCGCTGGACGAGATTGGGTATATGCTCAAAAATCTCAAAAAATTTGCGCGCCCCAAGCGGGTGAAAACGCCGCTCGCTCAGTTTGCTTCCAAAAGCTTCGTTTTGCCCACGCCCCGCGGCAATACGCTGATCGTAAGCCCGTGGAACTATCCCTTCTTACTTGCGGTCGATCCGCTCGTCGATTCGCTTGCCGCCGGCAATACCGCGATCGTAAAGCCGAGTGCGTATTCTCCGCATACGAGCGCGTTGCTTGAAAAATTGCTTAACGCGTGTTTTTCCGAAGAGCTCGTAGCCGTGGTGACGGGCGGCAGGGAGGAGAACGCGTGCCTTTTGAAGCAAAAATTCGATTTTATTTTCTTTACGGGCAGTCAAGCGGTTGGCAGGGAGGTGCTGAAAAGAGCGGCGGAACACCTCACGCCCGTTGCGCTCGAGCTGGGCGGTAAAAGCCCGTGTATCGTGGACGAAACGGCGAATATTCCGCTTGCCGCAAAGCGCATCGTGTTCGGAAAATATCTCAACTGCGGTCAAACGTGCGTCGCGCCCGATTATATTTTGTGCGATAAGCGCGTAAAGGATAGGCTGGTGGCTGAGATCGTTGCACAGATCAAGGCGCAATTCGGGGCGGAGCCGCTTGAAAATCCTGATTACGGGAAGATGATCAACGAGAAGCATTTTGCACGCGTTTTGGGGCTTATAAACGCCGAAAAAACGGTGTTTGGCGGAGGGTCGGATAAAGACGCGCTCCGCATCGAACCGACCGTTTTAGACGGCGTAGAATGGTCGGACGCGGTGATGCGGGAGGAGATATTCGGACCCGTTTTGCCCGTGCTGACCTTTGCCGATTTCGACGAGGTCTATCCCTTGCTTGCGGATAAGCAAAAGCCGCTTGCGCTGTATCTTTTTACTTCGGACAAGCGCCGTGCAAAGCAGGCGTTTTCCCGCCTGCGCTTCGGCGGCGGCTGTATCAACGACACCGTCATTCATTTGGCGACGACGAGCATGGGCTTCGGCGGCGTAGGGGAGAGCGGTATGGGCGCGTATCACGGCAAGACGGGTTTTGATTTATTTTCCCATCAAAAGAGCGTGGTGGATAAAAAGACTTGGCTGGACTTGCCTATCCGCTATCAGCCGTACACGAAAGCCAAGGAAAAATGGGTGCGTAGATTTTTGAAATAAACGATGACGAACGAAAAAATCCGAGAGAAGCTCTCTCGGATTTTTTATTTGGATTTTCGCGTTACGCCAAGGTGATCTTGATATTGGCTGCGTCCGTCGTATCGAGGGTCGCCGTATACGTCTTACCCGTCGATTTGTCGGTGAAGGTGATGACGACCGCGTTCGTTTGATACTCGGTGATCTTATAGGAATAGGTCTTGCCGTTGCTTGCCGTGACCGTACCCTCCTTACCACCTACGTTGCCGCCGTCAAAGGTGTAAACGACGCCTTTATCGTCCGTCGCGCTGGATTCGAACAGGGAGTCTACCTCCACGCGCTTGAACGCGTAGGTAACGCCGTCTTTGACCATGGTATACGCGCCCTCGTCGGTGGGATCGCAGCTGACGAGCGTGTAGTAGATCGTACGCTCCATAAGCGGCGATTGCGACCACATAAGCACCTTATATTCACCCTCTTCGAAGATATAATTATCGTTCTCGTTGGCGGTGAAGATATAATAGTAGGGGGTAGGCTTGCCGTCGTAGGAGATATACGCTTGCCCGTAGGAATATCTGCCCGACGGGTCGAACGCAACGCCGTCGAAGGACATCGTGAATTTCCCGTCCGCTTGCGTCCATTCGCCGAAGTAGCTGTCCGCCTTAGAGCAAATGGTATATTGATTATACGCAAGACTGGTATACTCGGACATTGCGATACCCGTGGTATTGCCCTCGTCGTCGGTGAGCAGGAACAAATAATAGGTCACGGGCATATTTTGCACCTTCGTCGAGAAAGAAAGCACCGTGGGGTCGAGATATTCCATCGTGACCGTAACGCCCTTGAAGCGCCCGAATACCTCGCCGTCCAAATTCATAGGTCCGATATCGAGCGAATCGAATTGACCGCTCATCGCCCACGTGCCCATCAGCGCG
Source organism: Clostridia bacterium (assembly GCA_017471785.1). Classification (GTDB taxonomy): domain Bacteria; phylum Bacillota; class Clostridia; order Christensenellales; family Borkfalkiaceae; genus Scatosoma. The sequence goes on from JAFURP010000004.1 coordinate 3,636, forward strand.
TGCGTGGGGTAAAGATCGTAGCTCGTTGCGCCCACGGAAAGCTCGTAATAGCCTTCCTCTTGCTTAACGATAGAGCCGAGCTCCGTGAAATATTGGTCGTAGACGAGGTAGCTGCCTTGGGACTGATATTTATACGCGTAGACCTCGCCGTTCGGCATCGTCAGCGCGCCGCCGTTTTCAAGCAGTCCCTTGCCGTCGAAGCGGAAGCCCTCGAGCAGTTCGAAGCTGCTTCCGTTAAACGCGGCGAAATCGGTATATTCGGCAAATTCGTCGGGGCGTTGCAGTTGTACGACGGCGCTGTCGGGCTTGACGATCTGCGCCGTACCCAAGGCTTCGTTAAAGACGATCTCGTATTGTACGCCGTTGTAGGTAAATTTGCCGACGAAATCGGAGGTAAGCTGATAAACGACGGGCTCGTCGGCGTCGCCGATCTGCAGTAAGCCGTAGCCGCTGGAAGCGTGTTGTCCCAAGCCGTTGAAGCGGATATATCCGAAAATTTCGTTGTCCGCGACCCAATAACCGTCGAAATCGTCTACGACGAGCAGGTTATACGCAGCGTAGCTGCCGTCCGTGCCGTTGGGATCGAGCATCGTCGCTACGAGCGCGTTGTTGTTTGCGTCGTGCTTGAAGTAGCCGAATACCGTCTTATAGGTATAATTTACGCCGTTGCTCTCTTGCTCTTGTACGTAGTACAAACAGCCGTAGCCGTTCGTGCGGCTCGCTTCGTAGATCAGGTCGTAGCTGTAGCCGCTTTCGTATTCCGCCGTAGCCGTACCGTCCGCAAACAGGCTCAATTTCGTGCCCGTTGAGAGATCGTACCAAGACACCTCGTGGTTTGCCGCAGGGATAGGGGTACCCGTGCCGCTTGCGCTCGTCAAAGCCTTCAAGGGGGCGTCTTTGGTGAAATATACGCCGTCGTAGAGTCGGAGCGAGCCGTCCTGTTGCACAGCCGCCTCGAAATTGAGATAGGTGTAGCGGTTCATATCGAATTCGGTATCCGCGTTTACGCTCAATTCGGAATTTACTTCGCCGTCGTAATATTTTGCGAAGGTCGCGCCTTCGATCAGGATATTTTTACCGTCGTATTGATAGCGCGTGTTGACCGCCACCGTGCCGTCCAGGTATTCGATCATACCCGAATCGGTGAGAGTGAACGAAGCGTCCTCGTTTTCAATATAATAGGTGCCGACGACGGGCGTATAGTCGGCAAAGCCCACGTACAGATCGATCGATTTGGTGGTCACGAACGAATAGGGGACGGGGTTAGTACATTCTCTATCGAAGAAATAACCGTAGGAAAGGTACTTCGCGCCGCTTGCAACGCCCGTACCCGTAGCCGTCGCCGTCATATACACGGGCAAATAGCCGCTGTTAAACGCGTCCACGATAGGCTCGTACGCGTTTGTGACCGTGTAATCGGTTTTGTTGACGCCGCTCACCGTTAAGGTAACGTTTTCGTCTTTGGTAACGAAATATACGTTCAGCGTAGTGGAAACCTCCGCCGCACTCGATTCGTAGTTGATGGCGGGCGCGTGGTTTTCCTCGCCCTCTTGGGGGAGTACCCAGTCGTGATCGTAGAAGCCGAGCGCGGAATAATCGGTCGGCAATGCGTTCAAGCAGTTGAGAACGGTATATTGCACGCTGTTCACGCCCACCGCGGCGGATTGGTCGCCGCCGCCCACGAAATCGTTGGTAAACGCGTAATGCGCGCCCGTTTTCGCCGTCGCCGCCACGTCGCCCAAGGCGAAGCAGTCGTTGACGATCGTATCGTTTTCGGCGTGCCCGACGATACCGCCTGCGTACGCCTTACAATATTCGTCGGTGGTGGAGATCCCTGCGGAGGCGATCACGTCGCCCGTAGTATAGCACGCCGCGATCGAGGTATATTGCGAAAGACCGCCCGCGATACCGCCTGCGCGGAGTGCGCCGCTCACCGTACCCGTCGAATAGGAGTTATGGATATACGCCGGTGCGACGAGGGAATTGGTGAACGCATAGCCCACGATACCGCCTGCGTAAAGGGTGACCCCCTTAACGGTGAGCACGTCCACGTCCACGGTCGCGTAGGTGATTTCGGAAACGGATTGCAAGCCGTACGCTTGCTCGTAATAGCCTTGTTGGCAACCGATCAAACCGCCTGCGAACGCGAAGTAGTTATCATCGGCAAACACGTTGAGCGTACCGTTCGTCGCTTCGCAAAGATACGCGTTCGCACCCACGCCGTAGCCTATCAAAGAGCCGCAGTACATCACTTGCTCCGCCTCCTCGCGCATACCGCTCGTCGAAGCGTTGATGGTGAAGTTGTCCAAGCGGATACCGTAGAACATACCGCTGCTCGTCGTAGTGAGGTTGGTTTGTACGCAACCGAACAGCCCGACGTAGGAGGAATCGTCCGAATTGATGACGAAGTTGGAGATGGTATATCTCTCCATTGCGCCCGTTTCCGAATCGGTGTAGCAGGAGAATACGCCGCTGAAGAAGGATTGATCGGTGCTCAAATCGCCGATAACCTCCAGCTCTTCGCCCTTACAGTCGATATCGTTGCCAAGCACGTACGCCGCCGTAGCGTACGTTTGATTGCCCGCGTTGACCTGCTCGGCAATATATAAGAGGTCGATAGGGCGAGTAACCAAAAACGCGTCGTCGTGCGCGCCGGTGCCGACCATATTCGATACGTCCTCGGTGATGCCGTTGACGGAAATTTGCGTGTTTTGTTTAACGGTGACGGTATATACGCCGTCGGCGGAAGCCACCGCTACGTTGTTGGCGAGCACGGTAGGCGTACCCGCGTAGAACGCGCCGATATCCAACGTAAAGGAAAGCGCGTCGCCCTCCTTGACCACGATGGAGGAAGGACTTTCGCTTTCGTTGTTTACGAGCTTGTAATCGAAGCCCTCGCCGTCCACGAAAGAAACGGTGTAAGAGCCGTTGCTGCCCTCTTCGTTTTTCGCGCACGCAACGGCGGCGACCGCCGCGGTGGCGCAGGTGAGGGAAAGTAGGAATAAGCCGAAACGTTTTTTCATAATCACTCCGTAAAAGTAAAAATTATCCAAAATATAGGGTGTTCTTTCCTATAGCCAAAGTACATAATGACCCATTAAAAAGATACCTAACTCATTATACTATATATTGCAAAAAAAAACAAGAACTTTCACCGTCTTTTTGACGATTTTTATCGGTTAATTTATATTTTTTATCGAGAGAAAAGGGGAGAGGAAAAATTAGGTATAAAAAGGTGGGTTTTCCAAAAAACAAATGCTGATTTATGATAAAATACATTGACTTTTCCTAAAAGTTTTGTTATAATTAATTGTGAATAATATTTATATTGTACGTATGCGACGATATATTTACGGATTAGGAAGATTTTTTCGGTATGCGTGAAGGCTTTGAAAGGTTCAAAAAAAGACATTACGTGGAAGCGCTTGTAAAGAGTTTGTTATACGGCGTTGCTTTCGGCGCGTCCGTTTTGTCCGTTTTGCTTGCCGTATTAAAATTGACCGGCTCGTATTTGGAGTTTTGGGGCTTCCTTTTGATCGGTATCGGCGCGGGCGCGATTGCGACGGGCGTTGTCTTTTTGATGCTTAAGCCGAACGATAAAAAGATCGCCAAACGGATCGATACGTCCTTTCAATGGAATGAAAACGTACAAACGATGGTCGAATTTACGGGCGAAACGGGGGAGATCGTTTCGTTGCAAAGAGAGGACGCCTTGGAAAGGTTGTCGTCGGCGCCCGTACGTGCGTTTAAGTTTGAAAAGATGTGGAAAAGCTTTGCGGCTATCGGAGTCGCCGTTTGCTTGTTGATAACGGCGCTCGTCATTCCGGCAAAGGAAACGGAGGCGGAAACGCCGCCTGCTGCGGACGAGGCGTTCGAGCTCACCGATTGGCATATTATGCGTATGAACGATCTGATCGCCTACGTCGAGGCTTCCGACGCGGTGGAAACGGAACGCAACTTGGTGTCGAGCGGCTTGGAGGTGCTCCTTGCCGAGCTTCGGGAGATCCAAACGGAGAAAAAGATGCAAACGACCGTCGTGGCGTCTATGACTTACGTAGACGGGGTCGCGGATTCGCTCAACACCTATTGGAAGCTCGGCGGTACTTTGCAATTGAGCGACGTAGCGAGCGTGAGAGCTTTGGGCGAGGCGGTCAACGATACGAACGGGGAACGCTTGACCCAAAATATGGACGCGTTTAGAGAAACGCTCAAAAATACGCAAGCGGACGCGGAGGAGCTCAGCGTTGCCGTGCAAGCCTTTTCGGAAAAGGCGGAGCTTGCCGTAAAGGGCGCAAAGGTGTCCGAGGCGGACGAGCTGTATAAGGCGCTGATAGCGTTTGTCGAGGAAATGGATACGGTCGCGCAAGTGGCGGCGAGCGAGGGCTATACGGTCGGCTGGGCAGCTGTCGGAGAAGCGATACATACGGTGAGCGCGGATATCCTGCCTTTATTGGAGCAGCAGGAGATCAACGAAACGCTGGGCGAATACGTCATTTCCGAATTGACCGTCATCTTTCAAATTCCCAAGGAAATGATCCCCGATTTCACCAATTCGGTCGGCGGTGGGGAAAGCGGCGGGTCGTCGCAAACGAATAGACCCGAGGAGATCGGACCGGACGGCGGTTTGTCGGACGCGGTGAAAGAATATGCGAGCGACGACGATATTTACGATCCCGAATCCAACGGACACGTACAGTACGGCGAGGTGTACGACGAGTATTATCAAGATATAATGGATAAGCTTTTGGACGAAGAGGTGTCCGACGACGTCAAGAAGATCATCAATAAATATTTTACGTATTTAAGCAGCAATAGAAACAACGCGGAATAAAAAGTGTCAACATAGGAGTTGATTGTATGAAAATAAAAAAAGGTAAAAAGAATCAAGAATTGCAGGAAACGCAAGGAAAGGTAGCTGCGGAAGCTGCCGTTTCCGAGGCGAACGAAGCGGGTGTGGAGGAGCTCGTCGAAATGCCCGAGGTCGTTACGGAGCCGACGGAGGAAATGAAGAAAAACGCTTCAAAGATCGAACGGTTCAGCCAAGCGGTTTCCAAGATCAAAAACGAGCTCCGTAAGGACGTCGTGGGTCAAGAGGAGATCATCGACAACGTTATCATCGCCATTATTGCCGGAGGTAACGTATTGCTCGAAGGCGTCCCCGGGGTCGGCAAAACGCGTTTGGTGCGCTCGCTGAGTAAAACGCTCAGCCTGCCCTTCTCGCGTATCCAATTTACGCCCGATCTTATGCCCTCCGACGTTACGGGTACGAACGTTATCGAAAAGGACGACAACGGTAAATTGAACACGGTGTTCCGCCGCGGTCCCATCTTCGCGAATTTGGTGCTTGCGGACGAGATCAACCGCGCCACGCCCAAAACGCAATCGGCAATGCTGGAGGTTATGCAGGAGCATAAGATCACCGTCGGTAATACGAACTATAAATTGGAAGAGCCGTTCTTCGTGCTCGCAACGGAAAACCCCGTCGAGCAGGACGGTACCTATCCCTTGCCCGAAGCGCAAATGGACCGTTTCATCTTCAAGCTTATTATGAACTTCCCGACGGCGAAAGAGCTGGCGGATATCGTTAAAATGACGCAGATCACGCTGGACGAAACGGCGGAGGCGGTCGTGGACGGCGCGAGCATTTTGGAAATGAGAGCTTTGGCTTCGCAGGTGCCCGTTATCGACGACGTGTTGGACTACGCGATCCGCTTGGTTACCAATACCCACCCCGAGCTTGAAAACGCGTCCTCGACGGCGACCAAATACGTAAAATACGGCGCGTCGCCCCGTGCGGCGCAGGCGCTCGTAACGTGCGCGAAGGTACGCGCGCTCGTCAGCGGTAGATATAACGTTTCCTACGCGGATATCGACGCGTTGGCGCGCCCCGTTTTAAGGCATAGAATAAAAATCAACTATAACGCCGTCAACGAACGCTTGACGGTGGACGACGTGATCGGATTGTTGTTAAAGGAAAATAAAAGGTTATCCAAATAATCTATGGGCAGAATGGTAATAAACGAGGAGTTTTTGCAGCAGGTCGAAACGTTGCAAACGCTTATCAAAAATAACGTAGCCGGGCAATACGGCGGAAACCGTCAAAGCAAAACGTACGGTTCTTCTTGTGAATTTGCCGACTATCGCGATTACGTGCAAGGCGACGATATTACGAAGATCGATTGGAATGCCTACGCACGCTTCGATAAGCTGTATCAAAAGCTCTATTTGGACGAACGGCAAATGCATACGCGGATCTATATCGACGTAAGCCGTTCTATGGAATACGGAAAGAACGATAAAGCGGAACAGGCTTTGCGCCTTGCCGCCGTTTTGGCGTACGTTTCCGTCAATGAAATGGATAAGGTTTCCGTTTACGCCATTCGCAACGATCAAGTAGAAGAGATCATACCCTCTATGGTAGGCAAGGAAGCGTTTGTTCAATCGGTCGGCAAGTTCAACGAGGTGACGTTCGACGGCGACAGTATGATCAGCGACGCTATCCTACCGACGAAAGTAGGCTACGGCGACGGAATGTCCGTCATTATTTCCGACTTCTTGACGGATAACGATTACGAACGGGCGATCGATCATCTCGTAAGCAAAAAAAGACACGTTTTGTGTATACAGGTGCTCTCTAAGGAGGAATTAAATCCGCAAACGCGCGGAAAAGTGCATTTTTTCGATTCGGAAGATATGCGAAGAACGTATAGAAAGAATATCGATAAGGAGATCGCGCAAGCGTACAAGGCGGCGCTTAACTACGTTACCGAAAGGATCGAAAATTATTGTACGGCGCGAGGCGCGGACTACGCGCTCGTTTCCGCGGAGGATTCCGTTGCGGAGATTTTCTTCGGCAAGCTCGTGGACAAGGGGGTAATGAAATGAGATTTCTTTATCCTTTGGGGCTTTTGGGACTTATCGGCATACCCGTACTTATCATTATTTATATTATAAAGAGCAAATACACCGAGCAAACGGTGCCGTCCACGTATTTGTGGAATTTGAGCGAGCGGTTTTTGAAGCGTAAACGCCCGATCAGCAAATTGGCAGGTATTCTCGGATTGGTATTGCAGCTTTTGGCGGTCGCGGCGATATCGCTCGCCATCGCCCATCCCGTTATCATTTTACCGGGGGCGGCGCACGATTATTGCTTCGTGTTGGACGGTTCGGGGAGTATGAATATCGACCAATCGGGAAAAACGCGGTTGGAGCTGGGTAAAGAGGAAATTTCCTCCGTCATTAAAAAGGCGGCGGACGGGAGCAGCTATACGCTCGTGTACGTCGGGTGCAATACGAGCGTCGTTTACGAGCAAACGGAGGATAAGGAGCAGGCGTTATTGCAGCTTTCTCAAGTTTCCCCCGAGTACGCCGCGAACGAGGTTACAGACGCGATCGGCGTAGCGCAGGAATATTTTGACGAAAACCCCTCCGTTGTTATCTATTTGGTGACGGATAAAGCGTACGATACGGTGGAAAATATGACGCTTATCAACGTATCCGATCGGCGTGAAAATTACGCGATCTCCAATATCGAGCACGTATGGGAGGAGGACGCGGCGACGGTGACGGTCACGGCGGAGGCGATCTCCTACGAAAGCGACGCCACGCTTACGGTAGAATTATATCTCAACGGGGAAACGACGCCGTCGGCTACGCAAACGGTGCAAGCCTCCAAAATGCAATTCGTTCCCGTAGAGCTTTCGTGTACTGCGGTGAATTTCGATCATATGTCCGTACGGATCAAAGAAACGGATTCGTTGGCGTTGGATAACGAAGCGATCGTTTTCGACGTGGAAAAGGAAAACGAATACGACGCGTTGTTGGTCAGCGATAGACCCCTTTTCATCAAATCGGCGATCCAATCGACGGGGAACGCCGCCGTTACGGTGAAAACGCCCGCCGAGTACGAGGAATACAAAGCAGCCGAGAAAAAGGAAGGCTTCGATCTCTACGTATTCGATTCGTATAATCCCGCGCAAATGCCGACGGACGGCGCCGTGTGGTTGTTTAACCTTACGAGCAATCTTACGGGCGCAGGGTTTAGCGTACAGGACGATAGGGTGGATATCGAACGGGACGGCGGGGGCGAGCTTACCCTCGTTGCGGACGGCTCCGCGGCTTCCACCGCGTTGACGAAAGACGTATTCGGACAGGGTATCTCCATCGTCCGTTACGTAAAATACGGGTTATACCGCAATTTCACGACCCTTTTCGAATACGAAAACAATCCGATCGTGTTTGCGGGTACGAACGAATACGGCAACCGCGAGGTGGTGTTTGCGTTCGATCTGCACGATTCCAACCTGCCGTTGTTGTTTGACAATCTCGTATTATTCGGCAATCTTTTGGAATATTCCTTCCCCACGATCGTGGAAGAGGTGTTTTATTATAGTGGCGACGACGCGGAGATCAACGTGATCTCCGGTTGTAAAAGTATCCGAATCGACAGCCCGACGGGAAAAATTTCCTACTTGGATACGAGCAGCGCGACGAGTACGTTTACGCTGGAGGAAGTGGGCGTGTATACGGTAACTCTTATGGTAGGCGAAATGCAAATGCAACGCCGCATTTACGCCGCTTTGCCGCAGGCAGAGCGCGCGCCTACGCAAACGGCGGAAAGTATATCCCTGCAAGGCGAAGCGGGGACGGATAAGCGCGACGGAAAATACGACGACCTTATAGCGTTGTTCATAGGCTTGGCGGTGCTTTTCTTAGCGGATTGGGTGGTGTATTGTTATGATAGATATCAGCTTCGATAATCCGTATTTATTATTCATTGCGATACCGCTACTACTTATCGTATTAGTGCCGTTTTTTATCGCAAACGGAAAGGAAAACCGTTCCAAAAATACGCTCGTTTCCTTGATCTTGCATTTGGTTATCGTATTTTGCGTGACCTTTGGCGCCGCGGGAACGAAACTGACGACGGTGATCACGGAAACGGAAGTATACGTAGTGGCGGACGTTTCCTATTCCGCGAATAAAAATTTGGATAAGGTAAACGAATACATAGAAACGGTGGAGGACGAATTGCCGCGCAACGCCAAGCTCGGCGTCGTATGCTTCGGTAAGAACAGCCACCTTCTCACGCCGCTCGGCGGAAAGCTCGTAAGCGTGGAAAACGCCGACGTCAACGACAGCGCGACGGATATCGTACAGGCGCTCGATTACACGGCAACGTTATTCGGTGAAAACACGGAAAAGCGCATCGTATTGATCACGGACGCCAAGCAAACGGACGAGGAGAACGGGCTTGCCGATTTCATTCGTACCGTGGAGGAGCTGTACGCACGGGATATACGGATCGACGCTATGTACTTAGACGATAACTATTCCGAGGACACGAAAGAGGTCCAGATCAATAGCGTAGAATATATTCGGTCCACCTATTCCAATTATCAAACGACGGCGAGCGTGCTCGTGCAATCGAGCTACGACGCCAACGCCGTAGTCACGCTGTATAAAGGCGGCGAGGTGTATAAGGAAAACCCCGTATTGCTGACGAAAGGCTTTAACGTCGTCAATTTCGAGCTGCAAACGGATACCAAGGGCGACTTCGATTATACCGTCAAGGTGGGCGGTTGCTCGGACGAGCTTGGCGTGAACAACGAATATTCCTTTACGCAATCGGTATCGGACGGAATGAAGGTATTGCTCGTAAGCTCGGAGCAAAGCGACGAAGCCGTGGTAAAAGCTATGTACGGAGAAACGGTGGAGGTCGACGCGTACGTGGACGACCCGAACGTGCCTTGTAGCATAGAGGATATATGCCAATACGACGAGATCGTGCTCTCGAACGTAGACGTGCGGAGCTTGAACAACTTCACGGCGTTCGTCGATTGCATCAATGTCGCCGTATCCGAATTCGGCAAGAGCTTGCTCACGTTCGGGGACCTGCAAATACAAAACAAATCGGACGACGTGCTCAAGCGGTTGGAGGACATGCTTCCCGTAGATTACGGTAAGGTTGCGACCGAAGCCAAGCTGATCGGTATCGCGTTGGATATCTCCCGTTCCATCGAGAACGTGGGTCAGTTCCGAATGATCAAGGAAGCCGCGAAGCAAATGATCGACCTCGCAGGTCCGAACGACGTTATTTGTATGTATACCTTTGCCGCGGAGATCAACGAATTCCAATCGCCCGCGGTCTTGACCGAGGACGAACGCGCGGATCTCAAAGAGGATATCGACAATATCCAATCGGAGCACGGCACCTGTATCAACGAGGGCTTACGCGCCATCGGGAATAGACTGCTTGCCGAGCAGCAAGAATACGGCTATGCCGATCCGCAGATCATGCTGATCAGCGACGGTATTTCGTATATGGGCGACACGGGCGGCGAGGACGACCCCGTGGACGCCGCCGCGGAGGTCTACGCGCAGGGTATCAAGATATCCGCGTTCGCGGTAGCCCGCGATTACGGCAACGGTACGCCCAGCAACGTAACGAAAATGCAGGCGATCGCGGAGGCAGGCGGCGGCGAAGCGTATTGGGCAAAGACCGAAGCCACCCTGCAGGAGCTCATCTTGACGGAAGTGGCGAACGACGTGCTGGAAACGGTCGTCGAAACGGCTTCGCCCGTCAAGATCGATAAAAAGTACGACGATACCGTACGCCAATTCGCAGGTACGAATATCGCGATCCCCGACTTGGACGGCTTCGTGACCGCCAAGGAAAAGGGCGGCGCCAGCCGCGTGCTCTCGACCGTGTTCGTGAAAACGAAGCTCGACCCCGACACGGGCAAGGAGATCAAAAACACCTACACCATACCCGTCTATACCCATTGGGGCTACGGCAACGGTAAGGTGGCGACGTTTACGAGTACTTTAAGCGGCGCTTGGTCGGAAGCGTTCCGAAGCTCCGATTTCGGCAAAACGTTTTTAAGCAACGTATCGCGAACCAACCGCCCGACGGAACAATGGAGCTATCCGTATAGGATAGAAGCCTCCTCGGACGGCGCGTACGGCGTGGTCGCGTTAACGCCCGCCACCATCAATCCCAATGCGACCGTAACGGCGAAGATCAGCCTGCCGAGCGGCTTGCAGTATAACCAAAAGCTCGTTTTCGACGCAACGCAGTATATCTACCGCTTCGCTACGCCTGATAAAGGGAAATATACGGTGGAGCTTACGTATGCGTATTCGGATAAAACGTTCACGACGAAAACCTCTTTCACCGTCAATTATTTACCCGAATATAACGCGCTTACGGTATTCGATTCCGCGGAATTATACGCGGCGATCAGAAACCGCGGCACGGTCACCGAGGACGGCACGATCTCTTTAGCGCCCGACGAGGACAGCGTTTCCACGTACGTCGTGGAATTAACGCCTACGCTCTTGATAATCACGGTCGTACTGTTCGTCGTGGACGTCGGCGTGAGAAAGCTGAAATGGGACGATATCAAAAACCTGTTCAAGCGTAGCGGTAAAAAAGGCAAAGGAGGGGGGCAGGTATGAAACGAATTCTTTTGAATATACTTTTGCTTTTCCTCACCCTCACCCTCGCCTCCTGCGGCGTATATAACCGCGCTCTCGGCAAGGATAAGGACGCGTCGCAGCTCGGCGCGGACGGGGACTATTTCACCGTTTCCTTGGTCTACGACGGCGAAACGCTCCCCCTTGCCAACGACGATAAGCTGGGAGCAAACGCCTTAAAGGGAATGAAAGCGAGCTGGAACAACGGCTACAGCTATTACGAAGCGGCGTTCGACGAAAAGGGTACGGCGAGGATCCCCGAGGTAGAGGGGGTGTTCAATATCCTCGTTACGGGACTGCCGAGCGGCTACACCTACAACCCCAACGTCTATTTCGCCTCCAACAGCTCCCCGTACGTGGACGTGGAGATATATAAAATAATCAATCCCTCCGTTTCGGGCAACGCAGGTAAATCGACGGGCAACCCCATTCGCATCACGCAGGGCGGCATCTACAGCGCCACCCTCCAAAGCCCGACCGATAAGATCTACTACCTGTTTATACCGCAAGAAATCGGCGATTTCGGTATCGAATCGATCGCTTCCACGACGGAAAACCTCGTCAACCCGATAGCGGACATCTACAACGCCAACGCAGGCGGTACGGCGTATTTCAGCCATACCCAAGACGACGGCGGCGAAGCCTCTACGTATACCAAAAACTTCAAGCATTTGGTGGAGGTAAACGGGGACGAATATATCGGCAACGTGTTTATGTTCGGCGTGCGCGCCACGCATAAAAACGAGGAATACCCCGTGACGGTGGAATTTGCGCTCGTCAAGGAGCACGAATTCGAGCTTGGCTCCACGGCAACCGATACGATGATGATCCCCAAGGAAATTCCGCAGGACAAAACTTCGCAGGAATTTAAGGACTACGTGGCTTGGCATAACGATAACACGGCGAATAAAACGCTAAAGACCCCCGAAACGAAGGTAGGCAACGGCTATCGCTACGAAAGCTCGCGCTTCGTCTATAACGAAACGGACGGCTATTGGCACGTAGACGGGAAAGACGGTCCTATTTTGTACGCCGCCATTTCCAAGCGCGACTATTGGGGCTTCCTCGACGTATCTTTAACGCACGTAGAGGACGCGGGCAATAAAGCCCTGACCATAACGACCAGCCTTTTGGAGGACGGCGTGAGAAAGACGAAGAGAGAAAATTACAAGCTCTTCGTTCAAGGCTACGACGATTTGGCGAGATCGGGATATTATTGTATCTATATGCCCGCAAACGGCACGATCAAGCTGGAAAACGGCTATTGCTTTTGTCGCGTGCCCGACGGCGAACAAAAACTGGCAAACGTAAACGATTGCGCTTCCCAAGGCTTGACCTGCTTAGGCTCCTGTGAAAAATGCAATAAGGACTGCCGCGCCTGTCCCGAAGAGCAACGAAACGTGGTCGGCTATCAAGACGTAGCAAACAAAGACGGCTACGTGCCCGTAACGGACGAATTACAGCGATTTTTGCTCAAATTCACCATCTCGCAGCGCTACTACGCGGACGGTAGCGGTTGGGTGGAAACCAACCCCACGCGCCAAATAGACGCGACCAACGAATTCCAATGGCTTTGGTGCTGTGCGTATTACGTGTAACCGCCCGTAGCAAAGCGTAAAAAAGCCCCCGAAAGCGGAGGGGATAAATAAATATCCGCCGTAAAATTCGATTTCATGTTGATTTGAAATAAAAATCTATTATAGGAGGATAGAAAAACATGAAGAAAGGTATCTCTTTAACTTTAGCGTTACTGATGGCGTTCTCGTTTGCGGCTTGTAAAGAAGAGCCCCAAGCTCCCGAGCATACCCATACGTACGCTACGGACTGGACGCAAGGCGCCGGCAGCCATTGGCACGCGGCAAGCTGCGACCATACGACGGAAAAGTCGGATGAAGCGTATCACACCGACGCGGACAAGGACGGCGATTGCGACGTTTGCGGCTACGTGGATACGGAGCACACGCACAAGTACGAAGCGGCTTGGACTACGGACGCGACCGACCATTGGCACGCGGCAAGCTGTGATCACACGGCGTTGATCGTGGACAAAGCGGCGCACACGGCGAACGTACTCGGCGAATGCAGCGTTTGCGGCTATCAAGTATCCGCAACGGACGTAAGCACGGCGGAAAAAGCGATCGCAGTTGCCCTCTATCAAAAATCCCTCGTAAAAT
>JAFURP010000047.1 GCA_017471785.1 Clostridia bacterium
CGCTCAGCTTTAGCTATTTGGCGTTGCCACTCGGTTACGTACTAACGGTACGCGCCCTCGCGGCGCCTTGAACTGCTCGCATCTCCGCCGTTTTACCAACTTTGTCATTGCGCTCAGCTTTAGCTATTTGGCGTTGCCACTCGGTTACGTACTAACGGTACGCGCCCTCGTGGCGCCTTGAACTGCTCGCATCTCCGTCGTTTTACCAACTTTGTCATTGCGTTCGGCTTTAGCTATTTGGCGTAGCCAAGGGAGCGTAGCGACCGCGGCGATCTCATTTTAATTTTGCATTATGAACGAAATACGATCGGCAAACCAAATAAAAACGCTCACCGCGCCCTTTTGGGAAAGGGGGTTTGCGTTTGAGTATTTCTATCAAAAGGGCGGAGATTCCTCTTGCGTATATATTTGCCGCTATAAAAAGGGTAAGGACTACTTCGATTGGCGCGAGGCTTCCGGCTCGAACGAGATCAACCTCGTCGTGTGCGTAAACGGGGAATACCGTTTTCCCTCCCTCCGTTCGCTGTATAAAAAGGAGTACCGCGCTTTTAGGTGGAAGCACCTGTTCAAAAGGTCCACGCTTGCCGAGCGCCGCACCTTTTTCGCAAGCCTTCTTTGCAAGGAGCTGGCAAGCGACAAGCCCGATTTTTTCGGGATAGCGTTATAAAATAAACCCCTCGGTCCTTTTTGACCGAGGGTAATTTTTATTTATGGTCGGACAGCTTCGGGAACAGCTTCCGCACCCCTTTCAAGGGATAGACGGCAGCGCAAACGGCGATCGCCAGCGCGCCGCAGCAAGCCCCTTGCAGGGCGTTGCCAAGAAGCGCGACCGCCGCGCCGCCCACGCCGTAAAGTATGCACTCGAACAGGAAATAGCCAAGCACCATTGCGCTTTCGGCAAAAACCGCCGAAAAAAGCCGCGGTAAGAAGTCCAAAGCTTCTTTTTTTATGCATTTTTTCACAAGCGCCCAAATATAATAGCATAAGAGGGCGGTCAGACCCTTAATAAAAAAGGTTGCGGGCGCGTACAGGGCAAAGCCGCTGCAAATATCCGCCAGCGCGCTTCCCACCGCCGCCGCGATACTCCCGTAAAGCGGTCCCAAGCACCAGCCTGCAAGCAATACGAACACGTCGCCCGTGTTGAAATATCCGTTGGGCAAAGGAACGACGACGAGCATCGTCGCCGCCAAGCACAGCGCCGCAAAAAGCGCCGTGAACGCCAGCCGCTTGGCGGGAAATATCGAGCGTAAAGAAACCGTGTTATACATAAAAAGCCTCTCCTTTTGTAATTTGCTTTTGAGTATACTCCTTTTTCTTTTTCTTGTCAAGCGTTTGGAAAAAATTTATCGTTGAAAAATTTCGATCGATATTATTCAAAAAACAAATCGAAATCGCCCCTGCAAACGAATTTTTGAAAAAACGAAAGGAAAATATTTCCAAAAGCCCTTGACACGCCGGGGTGAGGGTGATATAATAATATTTACCTAAGATATATAGTATATATTTTGTGGAAAAAAATTTGGTTGGATGGAGGAACGAATATGACTTCGGCAAAAAAGAAATTTAGAATAGCCGCAACGCTCGTGGCTATGGTGCTCGTCCTGATGATGATGTGTATGGGTATCTACGCGGCGAACATCATCAACGTAACCAACAGCGGTACGCTTGCGCTCGGTTCTTCGGGCGACGTGCTCGCGGACGTAACGGTGGTCAAGGTCCGCGATAATACGGAAACGACGATCGCGACCAAGAGCTACGACCGTTCTTACGAGGAGGGCGTTGCGACGGCAGAGGATACGATCGGGCTCGGGTTGGTGGAATTTACCAAAGTTACCGATTACGTAGACTATGAAATCACCATCACCAACAAATTCGATACGGATACGAAGGTGGCGGTCAATATGACGACTATGACTGCGCCCGACCCCATCAAGCTGGAGCTTATCACCGCCGACAATCTCGTCGCGGGTACGGCGCACGCGATCGAAAAGGGGCAATCGTACGTAATGACGGTGCGCATAAGCTTGGATACGACGAAGATCACGGCGGCGCAAGAGGAAAACGGCTTCACGGCGCAGGAATTTTCTTTCGTGTTAAAGATCGAAAAGGGTTCGACGACGGCGGCTTGATTGTAGTAAACGGACGTAATGAACGAAAATAGTGCTTTTGGGCGAGCGGTGAGCGCGTTGTTAGACGCGCTCTTCACGCTCGTTTTGGCTTTGACGGTGATCGCTTCGGTCGTCGTATTTATGAATCGCGGACAGGTCGGCTTCGGCGCGCTCGGTATCGTCCAATCGCCGAGTATGGTTTCGGGCGGTTACGCCGTGGGCGACGTGGTGTACGCAAAGAGTGCGGAGGGTTACGCCGTGGGCGACGTGATCGTCTTTTATCGCGCTCCGAATTTGTACGATCGCCGCGCGGAGGACTTGGAGAAAAACGAGCTGTTGTCCTATCCCGTTTGGATCCACGAGGTCATAGAAGTAAGCACGGACGAGCTTGGACGGAAAGCGTATCTCACCAAGGGCACGGACAACGCGACGGACGATTTCCATTTCGTCCCCCACGATTTCGTGCTCGGCAGGGCGAGCAAAACGCCTGCGTTCGTCGGCTCGATCGTCCGCTTCGTCTATTCCGTCAAAGGCATTATTTATACGGTCATCGTGCCCTGCGCGATCATGTTCGTCTACCTGGCTTGGGATTTGATCATGCTCCTTACGGTGGAAACGGTGGAAAAGCCCAAGAAGGTGCGTTATAGGACGCGGCACGCGACTACCGCGCCTGCGGCGGTGTTGCAGGTGGAGGAGGAAAAGCGGTATACCTTCGTCGGACGGCTGTTCACCGCCGAGGAAAAAACGCGGCGCTTATACAGCGATTTGAAAAATATTCTCCTCGGCTACGAGGGCGCGAGCGCGTGCGTGGCGGGGGATATCGAGAAATACGTCGCCAACGGCAAAACGATGGCGTATTTGGATATCCGCGGCGCGGCGGCGTACGTGTCGACGGACGGACCGTGGCGCAAAATAGACAGCAAGGAAGCGTTCGTAGAGGCGGTTTTCGAGCTTCGCGCGCGCTTAAAGGACGAGGGGTGTACGCCCAAAAGAATACGGAAGCACGATTACGCTTGCGCGCCCTCCATTCCCGAGGAAGCGATGGCGCTTGCAGGCTTGACGGTTTGAGAAAAAGGCGGTGAAAGGCGTGCGTAGAGGACGGGTATACAGGAGTATAGTCATTTGTATCGTAACGACGCTCGTTGCCGTTACGCTCGTTCCGCGTGCCTTTTACGGTGCAAAAACGGTAAACGTGCGCTCGAGCGGAAACGTTACCTTTATCCCCGACGTGGAAAATTTGATCTCCGAGCTGGAGGAAGTGGGCTTAAATCTCGTCGCCAAAGAGGACGGCACGAACGAGTTTATCGCCGCGACCTCGTCGGACACGACGCCCGATCAATGGTTGAATCCGACGAACGCGCACAACAGCTTGATCGAACACGGTATCTTATCCTACGAAATGTATACCTACGTACCCGAAAGCTGTACGCAGTTGACCGATCTGACGATCGTTTTGGATTTTTCGAGCTACGCCGTGACCACCTTCCAAGCGGAGTCCATTATGACCCTGCGTTCGGCGATCACGGGTAACTTAACGACCCTGCGCCCCTCCGCCACGGTATATAACGCCAACGGCACGACGGAAACGGCAAGCTTGCGCTTGCGCGGTCAATGGGGTATGACGGCGACTATGTCGTCGGGCACGAAGAATATCGATTCGTATACCTTGCGGCTCGTTTTTGCAGGGAGCTTCGGGGATATCGAAGTCAACGCGCGGAGCATATCCTTCAATCCGAATAATATGGATTTGCCCGTTGCGGTGGAGTTCGACCTGCGCTATTTTACCGCAGCGGATAGACTTGTGCTCGCGGACGACGCGACCGATTACGGTAACACCACGGGTACGAGCCATCTCCACCTTTTGTGCAACGAAGAAAGTCAGCTCAAATACACGGTGGGCAGTCAAGCTTGGGATATCAAGAAATACCTGTTCAAGGATAATATTTACAAAGCGATATAACGAAAAAAGGGGCGGCTGAACAGCCGCCCCGTACGTTTTATAGATCATACTTTTTCGGGCTTGATACATTCCCCCGTCGTCGCGCTTTGGAAGATAACGAAAAAGCCCGCGCCGTCGTCGAAGAGGGAGCAGGGCACGAACGAGCACGCGTCCTTGATCTCCTCGGGCGGCGAATCCTTATCCGCCGCCTTGAGCGCGTAGCATATATATTTCGCCCTTCCGTCGTCGTAAACGACCCCGACGAGATATTCGGGCGCGCCCTCCTCGCCCTTCACGCGCACCCATTCGCTACACGAAAAGGCGCCCTTTAGGGTATCGTCCTTGGGGTGCGCGGCAAACAGCTCGTCGATCTCGCTCTTTACCGATCGGTAATACCCGTCGCCGTCCGTTGCAAACGGGTGGCGTACGCCTTCATCATCGACATCTTCCTTAGCGTTAGTCCGCGCTTCTTCGCTTTGCTCTTGAGCTGGGCTTTGAGCGAGTGCATCGCCGCCAGCTTCTTCAGACACGATTTGTCCATCTTCCGCCTCCCGATAATAATTTTCCGTGGCTACCGTTTCGTCGTCGTAGCCGCTTTTTTCCTCCTCCGCGTGCCGTTCTTCAACGCTTTCCGCGGCGGCACTCTCCTCCGATTTCTTATCAAAGGTAGGGGGCAGGGTCGCGCCGAGTATCCGTTTCCAATCGTACGCGCCGTTGCCGTTGATCCCGTACGCGATAGGCACGATCTCGTTTTTCACGTAGCATATCACGCCGCAAAAGCCGCCCGAGATATCGATATCGGAAAGGATATTAAACAAGCTTTTTCCGCGCAAGGCGAGCGTTTCCACCCTGCCCTTGCTGTCCGAAAGCAGGCAGTAATATTCCCCCGAGGCGAGGGGCGCGAAATTGATCACGGACACCTCCACGGCAAGGTTTTTACCGTATTGCTCCACCTTGATAAGCCCCGAAAGGGTCTTTCCGTCCCCCGAAAAGCCCTGCCTTGCCTGTCGTAAGATACACATTTTTTTGATATAAGTCATAAATTCACCCGAAACGATTTATTATATAACAGTAGTATATATGCTTTCGATTGCAAAAAATTGACGGATTTTCGCGCATTTTTGAAAAGAAAAGGGAAAAAACCTTGGAATGGATTGACGGGACCGCTTTTTTTGCGTATAATAATGATATACTCTAATCGCGAGGTTTGCTTATGGCACGGGAAAGCTTGGAGATCGCCCTTATCAAATACAACAAAAAAAGCTGGTGCAAAAGCGCGCTTTTGGGCTTTTTTATCGGTCTTGCCGTGATCGTCCCCGGCATCAGCGGCTCGACGGTCGCCATCATCTTTAAGCTGTACGACCAATTCCTGTACGCCCTCGGCAACCTGTTCAAAAAATTCAAGCAATGCTTCGTCTTTTTGCTCCCTATCGGGATCGGGATCGTGATCGGCGTTTTGCTCGGCTTTATCGCCGTGGAAAAGCTACTCGAGCTTTTGCCCTTTGCCGTCGTTTGCCTGTTCGCAGGACTGATGAGCGGCGCGTTTCCCGCCGTAACCGACGAGCTGAAAGGCGCCAAGCGTACCCCCAAGCGCGTCGCGCTGTTCGCGCTCGGGCTGTTTATCCCCGTAGCCCTCGGTTGCTTTTCGGCGCTCGCCGCCGCAAACGGCGGCGCGGCGGTCGCGGATCAATTTGCCCAAGTCGAATTTTGGCATATCCTCCTTGGCGTGCTGATCGGTTGCGTGGTGGGTATCACGCAGATCGTCCCCGGACTTTCCGCCAGCGCGTTTTTGATGGCGGTGGGGTGGTTTAGCGGACTCGTTTCCAGCGTTTCCCTCACCTATTGGCAAGCCAATCCCAAGATATTTTTCGTGTATATCGCCCTCGGCGTGGGCTTTTTGATAGGTCTTTTGGGCTTTTCCAAGCTCCTCACGCTCGTATTTGCCAAGGCGCGCCATTCGGCGTATTCTATGATCGTGGGACTTTCCCTCGGCTCGATCTTGTCTATGTTTTGCAACGGGGATATCGTCGCGGTGTATTCGGAATGGTCGCGTTCGGGCGCGCAGGTCTTGGATATCGTACTCGGCGTAGCCCTGTTCGCGATCGGCGCGATCGGCGCGTACGCGCTCGTCAAATATCAGCGTAAAAAGGACTTGGAGACCGTAGAGGAAGCGCAAAAATAAAAAAGAGGCGGGCAGGTATGCGGCGAAACGCAATACCTGCCCTTTATTTAGGTATGGAAGTGTGGACGAAAATAGAAAATAAAATACGCGCGATAGCCAAAAACAGGGGCTACGGCTGCGACGCTTGCGGCGCGGAGCTCTTCGATTATCCCCGTCGGCGCGTATGCGCGGCGTGCGAGAAAAGCTTACGCAAAGCGGAACGCGTTTGCGACAAGTGCGGTAGGGAGACGGTAGCAGGCGGCGTTTGCCTTACCTGTAAAAGTCATATCCCGTTATTTACGCAGGGCTTTTCGCCTTTCGCGTATAAAGGCGGCACGGCTGCGCTCGTCAACCGCGTGAAGAACGGCGATCGCCGCCTCGCCTTTTTCTTGGGCGAGGAAATGGCGGAAACGCTCGCAAAGAATTTATCCGCGCGCGAAATACTGCTCGTGCCCGTGCCGTTGACCAAAGCGCGCCGCCGCGAGCGCGGCTATAACCAAGCCGAAGAGCTCGCTTTTTCCGTGCTCGACCGTTTACACGCGTTGGGCTATTCGGCGACCTTACTCCTTACCGCGTTGGAAAAACGGAAGGACGGAAAAAGTCAAAAGCATTTGGGCTTTCTCGATCGCGCGAAAAACGTCTTGGACGCGTTTCACTTGCGCGAACGCAAGAGCTTCAAGGACAAGACGGTGGTGCTGATAGACGATATCATGACCACGGGCGCAACGGGAAGCGAGTGTGCGCGGCTACTGCGAAACGCGGGCGCCGCGGAGGTGTATTTTCTCGTCGCCGCAGCGTTGCCCGAATAATAATTTTATATAAACCGCCGTGCTTCGACGTAGAAGCTCCACCGCGCGGCGGATATTTTTTCTATCCGCGCGTAATCGGAAGCGGTATGGAGGATATAATTGTTGCCAAGATACAGCGCCACGTGTCCCACGCGCTCGATACCCGTGAGGTGTTGACGGCTTTCGTTGGTGAAGAAGATGCAATCCCCCCGTTGCAGATCGGAGGGCGCGACGTATTTGCCCTGCTTGATTTGCGTACGCGTGTTTACGTCGAGCAGCTTGCCCGCGCCTTGATAGAAAACGTACTGTATGAGCGACGAGCAATCGAATTTTTGCGCCGTGAATCCGGCGAGCAATTTGCCCTTACCGTCGTGGAGGCGTACCGCACCGTACACGTAGGGCACGCCGATCAGCTTATACCCCTCGGCGATCACGTCCTCCACCGCGTCCTTTTCGCTTTCCTCCAGCTCGAACACGGCGGCGTAGGACGCGTAGAGATAGGCGGTCTTGCCGCGATAATAGGTCTTGTACCAATTTCCCGAGCGTCCGACCACGGCGTAAGAGGTGTTCTTTTCCGCCGTACCGAGCGTCGAGTAAGAAGTGCCTGCGCCCGAGCGTATATTCACGCTCTCGCCCGTGCAACGTATGTATTTGGCGTAAGTAACGCTCGGCACGATCGGTTCAGGCTCGGGCTCGGGTTCAGGCTTGGGCTCGGGCGTAGGCTGGGGCGTTTCGGCTTCTTGATTATCGTCGTCCGCGCTATCCCCGTCGACGTCGGGCGTTTCGGTTTCCTCTTCGCTTGGCAGCTCCGCGCCGCTTTCGGGGGGCGTAAGCTCCGCGCTCTCGTTTTCGCACGCTTGCAAGGTAGCTAACGGCGCAATAAAGGTTAGGGCGAGCAAAAACGCCGCCAAGGCTTTGATTTTTTTCATAATAAGTACCTCGTTTGAATTTTTTGCGGTCCGTTCCCCGTAAAAAGAGGGGGCGGAAAAAAGCACGGGTACTATTGTAACGGCAGCGGAGCGAAAAAGCAAGCGCAAAAAAAAGACAAATAAGGTAAAGCTTGGCAAAAAGGGCGCGGAATTTCCAAAAACAGGAAGCCGAGCCAAATTTTTTTCTTTTGCAAGCCGTCGCGCGCTTGAAAATTGCGCGAAACTGTGTTATAATACAACTACGTATGAAAAAGCTTTTGACCGATATCCACAATCATTCGACCTTTTCCCACGACGGCGTTTCCGACTTGAAGGATATGCTCGCAACGGCGCTTGAAAAGGGCGTTGCGTTTTACGGCGTTTCCGAGCATTTCGATTACGATTTATGCGAGGGGTTGCAAAGCGAGCACGGGCAGATAGACGAACGGGGGTATTTCCACGCCGCGCGCCACTTGCAGGAGGACTACGCAGGTTGTATGAACGTGCTCGTCGGCGCGGAGTTTGGGTATAGCGACGATCAAAAGGTATGGGGCAGGTACGCGACCGTTTGCGAAAAATACGCGCCCGATTTTATCGTCAACAGTATACATTCCCTTGACGGCTGGGATTATTTTTCGCAAAAGGCGTTTTATACGACGGGCGCGAACGGCGAGAGGATCACGCGCGACGAAAAAGAGGTATTCGCGGAATATTGCAAGCTCGTCGAGCGTAGCTTGGACGCGCCGTACCCTTACGACATCGTGGGACATTTCGGGTACGCCTGCCGCTATTTTCCGAGCAAAAAAGGAGAGATTTTTTACGCCGATTTTGCCGACGAGATAGACGGGGTGTTAAAAAAAATCATCGCCAAGGATAAAATTTTGGAGGTCAACGCCTCTACCTACGGCTTAAAGCAGCTCACCCTGCCCTCCGAGGCGATCCTGCGGCGGTATTTCGAGCTGGGTGGCAGGAAGATATCCTACGCCTCGGACGCCCACCAAACGACGAGCATTATGCGCGAGCGCGAAAAAATCATGGAGCTTTTGAAACGAATGGGCTTTACCTACCTCACCGTGCCCTGTCGCGGCGAGCATATAAAAGTGGAGATATAAGGCTATGTCCCAGCTTGATATTTTGAAACTGTTACAGCAATACGGCGACGAAACGGATATCGCCGATTTTTCCCCCGACGAGCTTCGCGAATTGCTCGATCGGATGGAGCAGGGCGGCGACGTACCCTTAACCAAAGAAGCGTTCAAGGAAAGGTATTTCGCCTACTATGATGATATAAAGGACAAGTCCCTCAAGCGCCAAGACTGGTGAAAGACGCCGTATAGCACGGGGTCTTATCCGCAAAATCGGAACGCACCCTCACTCGTGTACTAAAAGTAAATCTCCTTTCGGGTGCAACCCGAACCTTGCGGCAATTTGCCGCACTCTCCGCCGTTTTTCTTCGCTCGGCTCTAACCGAATCGTCGTTGCGAATGTAGGCGTTAGCCGAGATGTGGCGATCTCGTATAAATTTTACCACGACGCAACGCTTTGCGTTGCACTCCATTCCCTCAAGGAAGCGCGATTATGAAAAAATATACCTGCTTGATTTTTGACGCCGACCATACTTTGCTGAACTACCTCGCGGACGAACGCGCAGCCTTTTCGGCGCTTTACGACGAGCTGGGTATGCAAAAAACGGACGAGCTTATGGCGTTCAGCCGCCGCGCCTCCGAGGAAACTTGGACGGAGGCGGGGATGTACGACGTGCACGATCAAAAAGTGCAGGAACGCTATCACGCCGTATACCGTAGCCACGTCGAAGAAGTTTTCAAAAAAATATTCGAAAGCTTTCCCTGCCCGATAGCGATATCGCCCAAGGCGGCGGGCGAAAAGCTTTTGAAATATTTGGAACGAGAAAGCTTGCTTTTTCCGCAGGTAAAGGAAACGCTCCAAGCCCTTTCGAAGCGGTATAAGATTGCCGTCGCGACCAACGGTCTTTCCGCCGTCCAGCGCGGTCGTTTGCGTGGGCTCGAGCAGTACGCCGACGGCGTATTCATCTCCGAGGAAATGGGCGTGATCAAGCCCCTGCCCGCTTTCTTTGATAAAATTTGCGCCGACTTGGGCGTAAAAAAGGAGGCGTGCTTGATGATCGGGGATTCCCTACTTTCCGATATTGCCGGCGCGATCTTTGCCGAGATGGACAGCTGTTGGTACAATCCCGCGGGCGAGCCGAATACGACGGCGTACAAGCCCACCTACGAGATCCAACGACTTTCCGAGCTTTTTGGGCTTTGAGGAAAAAGTAAAAAGATAGCCGTTTCGAAGTTTTTCGAAACGGCTTGCCTTTTCAGGCGCGTATAAAAGACTTGACTTTTTTTGCGCTTTGCGTTACAATATAAAGCAAGAGAAAAAAGAGGACGGTAAAGATGATTATTTTGGGTATCGACCCCGGGCTTGCAACGCTCGGCTGGGGCGTGATCGAAAAGGACGCGCGCGGCAACTGCCGCGCGGTGGATTACGGCGTGGTCGTGACCCCGAAAGAGGAGGGCTTGCCCGTCCGTTTGGCGATGCTCGAAGAGGGTATCGATCAAATCCTCGATAAATTCAACCCCGACGAGATCGCGATGGAGGAGCTGTTCTTCTCCAAAAACATCACGACGGGTATCGCGGTCGCGCACGCGCGCGGCGTAGCGCTGTTGACCTGTGTGAAGCGCTGCGGCAAGCTGTACGAATATACGCCTATGCAGATCAAGCAGGCGCTCACGGGCTACGGCAGAGCGGATAAAAAGCAAATGCAATCGGTGGTGGCTTCGCTCTTGCAGTTAAAGACGGTGCCCAAGCCCGACGACGCGGCGGACGCGTTGGGCGTTGCGCTTTGTCAGGCGTTTACCAGCCGCTTCGGCGAGCTGTTCGCCGTGGGCAATATGACGAGAACGAGGGGCAAAAACACGGGGCTCGGCGGTAGCGTAAAGCTGATCGAGGAAACGGAACGGCGGCGTAGACTTCGCGTCGCGCAAACGGCGACTACGCTCAAAACGACGGGGGCAGGTACGAAAGGAACGGACGAGGGGGAGGATAAAGAATGATAGCGTATTTAAGAGGTAGAGTGTTGGAAACGACCGCGGAAACGGCGATCGTCGAGGTAAACGGTATCGGCTACGAGGCGTATTGCTCGGGCGGCGCGTTCCGCAAGATCACCGTAGGCGAAACGGTGGAATTATATACCTATATGCAGGTAAAAGAGGACGGCGTAACGCTGTTCGCTTTCGGCTCTACCAAAGAAAAGGAGCTGTTTTTGAAGCTCATATCCGTAGACGGCGTGGGACCGAAAATGGGTATAGGCATATTGACGGGGCTTTCGGTGGACGATCTGGTGGAGGCTATCTTCTCCGCGGACACGAAACGCCTTTCGACGGTCAAGGGCTTGGGCAAAAAGACGGCGGAAAAGATCGTGCTTGCGTTGCACGGTAAAATTTCCGCGGCGGAGATCATGAGCGCGAGCGGCGACAAGCTCACGCAAGCGCTCGAAACGGCGCAAAGCAAGCTTTCGGGCGAGGACGAGGAGGCGGTGTCGGCGCTTATGGGCTTGGGCTTTACGCGCAGCGAGAGCACGCAGGCGGTCAAACGCGCGCACGATATGGGCGCGACGAGCGTAGAAGAGATCATTCGCAAGGCGTTACAGGGCGGTATCTAAAGGGGAGAAACTATGTTTGAGGAAGAATACGGCGAAGAAAGCTTGATCGTCAGCACCAAAACGGAATACGACGCGGAGGAGAACGTCCTGCGCCCCAAAACCATGTCCGATTACGTCGGGCAAACGAAGGTCAAGGAAAATTTAAGCGTCTATATCGAAGCGGCGCGCGCGCGCGGCGAGGCGCTCGACCACGTGCTTTTATACGGTCCCCCCGGGCTGGGTAAGACCACCCTTTCGCACATTATCGCAAACGAGATGGGGGTGGCGATCAAGCTGACGAGCGGTCCGGCGATCGAGCGTTCGGGTGATTTAGCCGCTATTTTGACCAACCTAAACGAGGGGGACGTCCTCTTTATCGACGAGATCCACCGCCTGAACAGGAGCGTAGAGGAAATTTTATATTCGGCTATGGAGGATTACGCGCTCGATATCATCGTGGGCAAAGGCCCGTCCGCGCGCAATATCCGCTTTTCCTTGAACAAATTTACCCTCGTGGGCGCAACGACCAAGGTGGGTATGCTCGCGCCCCCTTTGCGCGACCGCTTCGGCATCATCAACCGCTTGGAAATTTATACGCCGAGCGAATTACGGGATATCGTCACCCGTTCCGCGCGTGCGTTGGATATCGCGATCGAAGAGGACGCGGCGGCGGAGATCGCGCGGCGTAGCCGCGGCACCCCCCGTATCGCCAACCGTTTGTTAAAGCGCGTACGCGATTTTTCGGCGGTCAAAGGGAATGCAAGGATCACGCGCGAGGACGCGCGCTTTGCGCTGGCGCGCTTGGAGATCGACGAGCTTGGCTTGGACGAAACGGACAGGAGTATTCTCCGCGCCCTGATCGAAAAATTCGGCGGCGGTCCCGCGGGCTTGGACACGCTCGCCGCGACCACGGGCGAGGACGCGAACACGATCGAAGACGTTTACGAGCCCTATCTTTTACAGCTCGGCTTTATCGCGCGCACGCCGCGCGGCAGGATCTGCTTGAAGGACGGCTACGCGCATATGGGCTTGGAGCCGAGCGTGAAAGCGCGCAAACAAATATCCATTTTCGAAAGCGACGAATAACCGTATGGAAAAAGTGCAATATACGAAAAAAGATTTTTATTACGAGCTACCCGAGGAGCGTATCGCGCAAACGCCTGCCGAGCCGCGCGATTCCTCCCGCCTTTTGGTGTACCGTCGGGATAGTAAAAGCATTGAAAATAGAATTTTTCGGGATATAACCGACTATTTGCAAAAGGGCGATCTATTGGTAGTCAATAATACGAAAGTATTGCCTGCCCGTATGTACGCGCGCACGGCGCACGGCGGCGTGGTAGAGGTGCTTCTTTTGAAGCGTTACGACTTAAAGACTTGGGAAGTACTGATGCGCCCTGGAAAAAAGGGGAAGATAGGCGCGACGCTTACTGTTTCCGACGAGCTTTCGCTCACCGTCAAGGATATCACGGAAACGGGCGAGCGCGTGGTGGAGTTTATCTACGAGGGCGCGTTCGAGGATATCCTCTCGCGCGTGGGCACGATGCCGTTACCCCCGTATATCAAGGAAAAATTGGAAAACCAAGCCCGTTATAACACGGTGTATAGCAAGATAGACGGCTCGGCGGCGGCGCCGACGGCGGGCTTGCATTTTACGGACGAGCTTTTACAAAAGCTCAAGGACAAAGGCGTAGAGCTCGCCGAAGTCCTTTTGCACGTGGGCTTGGGCACTTTCCGCCCCGTCAGCGAGGAGCGCGTCACCGATCATAAGATGCATTCGGAATTTTATCAAATCGGCGCGGAGGCTGCCGATAAGATCAACGCGGCAAAACGCGAGGGTCGGCGCGTGATCGCGGTGGGCACGACCTCCGTCCGCACGCTCGAGAGCGTAGCGGACGAAAACGGTTTCGTCCGCGCCCAAAGCGGCGATACCGATATCTTTCTCTATCCGCCCTATAAAATGAAATGCGTGGACGCTCTCGTCACCAACTTCCATCTCCCCGAAAGCACCCTCATTATGCTCGTAGCCTGTCTTACGGGTAGAGAGGAGATCTTAAAAGTATACGAATATGCGGTGGAGAATAAGTACCGTTTTTTCTCCTTCGGCGATAGTATGCTCGTCTTATAACCGTCGAAATACGGCGTTGCGCTGTGGCAACCCTCGGTCATTTACGCCTCAGTAAACTCCCTCGGGTTTTCCTCGCGCGCCTTGTCTTTCTCGGTTCTAAGCCAAGCAGTCATGCTTCCCGTAACATTCGGGGACGCCTGTTTGATTTTATAACGCATCGCATTTCTGCGTTGTTGCTCAGCCACTTACTATCGGTAAGCGCCTTCGCAACGCCTTGAACTGCTTGTTTCTAAAACCAAACGTAACGGCTTAATCCTGTTTTTCGTGACCTTTGGGAACGCCACGTCCATCGATGGACGGCGTCTTGACCTTGCGTTTCGCGGGGATATTATTTTGATAAGGGGATAAAATATGAACGCCAAACACAATCAATCGGAGCAGGATTATTTGGAAAGCGTCCTCAATCTCGGCGAGGAGCGCTCGGCGGTGCACCGTATCGACGTGGCGAAGCGTATGGGCGTTTCGCAGGCGGCGGTGAACAAAGCGGTGAAATTGCTCGTGGAAAAGGGCTATATCTACGAGGAGGGAAAGCATTTGCACCTCACCCCAACGGGCAAACGGTACGCGGAAGCGGTCTACGAAAAACATTGTATCCTGCGCGATTTTCTAACGCGCCTCGGCGTTTCCGCCGCTTGCGCGGAGGAGGACGCTTGCCGTATGGAACACGTCGTCTCCGACGAAACCTTTAACGCTATGAAAAATAAATTACGGGAGAATTGATCCCTCCGTCTATTTTCATAGGCGCGCGCATACGATATTATACCACGGAAAACGAAAGCATTTTTTGTGCTTTTTTTTCTTTGCGAAAAAACGGGTAAAAGAGGGTACGATATGCTATATTTATCGCAGTTGAGTATCGGAGAGCGCTGCGTCGTCGTTTCGGTAAAGGGGGAGGGCGCGATCCGCAGGCGGCTGTTGGATATGGGTATCACCTCGGGTACGGAGATATATTTACGAAAAAAAGCGCCCTTTGGCGACCCGATCGAGATCGCCCTCCGCGGCTACGAATTGACCTTGCGTAAAGCGGAAGCGGCGCGCGTGGAGATCGAACGGCTATAAAGACCAAACGCATATAGGGGGGATATCTTATGCTGAAATTTGCGCTCGTCGGCAATCCCAATTCGGGTAAAACGACGCTGTTCAACGCCTTGACGGGCAGTACGGCGCGCGTAGGCAACTGGCCGGGCGTTACCGTAGACAAGCGCGTGGGCGTACATAAAACGGGCGAACGAGCCGTGGATATCGTCGATCTACCGGGGATATACTCCCTTTCTCCCTACACCCCCGAGGAGGTCGTCGCGCGTAACTTTTTGCTCGACGAGCGCCCCGATTGCTTGATCGATATCGTGGACGCCACCAACCTCGAAAGAAACCTGTATCTCACCACCCAGCTTATGGAGCTGGACCTGCCGATGGTGGTAGCGCTCAATATGACGGACGTGCTCGACAAGCGCGGCGATAGGATAGACGTGCGCGCGTTGGAAAAGCGGCTCGGGCTTCCCGTCGTGGAGATATCCGCGCTCAAAGCCGCCAATTTAGAGCTATTGACGGAGCGCGCGTTACAAGCGGTAACGACGCCGCGCAAAGGGGAAACGGTCTTAAAAAATTCCCCGCTCGGCGCGGCG
This sequence comes from Clostridia bacterium, assembly GCA_017471785.1. Lineage (GTDB taxonomy): Bacteria > Bacillota > Clostridia > Christensenellales > Borkfalkiaceae > Scatosoma. The sequence goes on from JAFURP010000047.1 coordinate 15,322, forward strand.
ATCACGGGCGCGGAGATCGCCCTCCGCTTAAAGGGAGTGGAAGCGCCCCTGTTCCACGCGGTAAAGCTCGTGGAGGGGGACGGGCTCGAAATAAAAAACCACCCGGCGGAAGCGGAGGCGGCGCAAGCGTTTTTGGCGGCGCACGGAACCGCGAAAGGGCAGGGCGAAGCGCTCGATACGGAAGCGGCGATCGCGGACGCGCGCTATCAATATATAACGGCGCGCTTTTCCCCCACGCTCCTCCGCGCAAAAAAATACGCGTGCGACGAGCTTTCCCCGTCCGATAAAGCGGATAAACTGCTTACGGACAAACGGTTGGGTATCCCCGTCTTTCTCGTGATCCTGTTCGCCGTTTTCCATTTCACCTTTTCGAAGGACCTGTTCTTCTTGGGCGCGCTCATACCCTCGTTCGGCGCGTGGTGCGCCGCGGAGGGCGGCGCGCTCAAAAGCGTGTTCTTTTCCGACGGCTTACATTCCGTAGGCGTCCTGCTCTTTAACGCGCTCGACCTGTTGACGGGGCAAGTGGGCGAGGGGCTGGGCATAGGCTTGCGCGCGCTCGGCGCCGGCGAAGCGCTGACGGGGCTCGTATGCGACGGCGTTTGGGGCGGCTTGGCGGCGGTTTTGGGCTTCCTACCCCAAATTTTAACGCTGTTTTTCTTCTTTTCGCTCTTGGAGGATACGGGATATATGGCGCGCGTGGCGTTTATGCTCGACAGGCTCCTTCGCCGCTTCGGCGTTTCGGGCAGAGCGTTTATGCCTATGATCATGGGCTTCGGCTGCTCCGTACCCGCGATCGTAGGCACCCGAACGCTTGCGGACGAAAAGGAACGGGAGGCGACCGTGCGCGTCATTCCCTTTTTCGCGTGCGGCGCAAAACTCCCCGTTCTCACGGCGATCGCAGGCGGTATCGTCGCCTATTTCGGAAAGGGTAACGCCGATATCGTCACCTATTCGATGTATTTGTTGGGCGTTACGGTCGCGCTGCTTTCTTTGCTTTTTATGCGGAATACCACTATGCGCGGCGAAGCCTCGCCCTTTATCATGGAGCTTCCCGCCTACCGCACGCCCGGCATCAAAAGCTTGGCGTTGCATCTTTGGGATAAGGCGAAACACTTTCTCCAAAAGGCGTTTACCGTTATCTTCGCCTCCACCCTCGTCGTTTGGTTTTCCTCCAGCTTCGGCTGGGATTGGAAATATCTCGGCAAAGAGGGTATGGAGCACTCCGTGCTCGCCTCTATCGGTAAACTCCTACAACCCCTGTTCACGCCGCTCGGCTTCGGCAGTCAACTCACCTCGACGGGTTGGGTATTCGCCGTCGCGGCGCTCACGGGTCTTATCGCCAAGGAAAACGTGATCGCGACCCTCGGCGCGCTCGCGGCTTGTCTTTCTCCGAGCTTTATCGGCGCGACGGAGGAGGGCGTGTACGAGGTGACGACGATGATCGCCGCAACGGGTATCACGATGCCCGCTCTCCTTTCGTTTATCGCCTTTAATATGCTCACCGTACCCTGCTTCGCGGCGGTCGCCGCGGCAAGGAGCGAATTGGGACGGGGTAAGCTCAAACGCACCCTTTTGTTTTGGCTCGTCGTATCCTGTTTAACGAGCTGTATCGTATACACGGTCGGCAGTTGGGCGTGGACGGCTGTGCCTTGGAGCGTGCTCGCCGCGTTTACCGTCGTAGGTATCGCCCTCTATAAAAAGCGCGCCGTCGAACCGCCGCCCCCGCGCGTTCGCGGTAAACGCGGCTGCTGCCGGTGCGGCGGCTGTAAAGCCAAAGCCGCTTGCGGCGCCAAAAAAGAATAACGACGGAAATTTCCGTCGTTATTTTTACTAAAAATACCGCCGAACGCATACAATAATACTTGGAGGTGTATCATGTGCGGTATCGTCGGTTATATAGGAAAAAAACAGGCTTCGCCCATTTTGCTTAGCGGCTTGGAGCGTTTGGAATACAGAGGCTACGATTCGGCGGGCTTGGCGGTGAAAAACGGTTCGACGGAAACGGAGATCGTCAAGGCAAAAGGCCGCTTGAAGGCGCTCGTGGAAAAGACGGACGGCGGCGCAACGCTCAAAGGCACTTGCGGTATCGGGCACACCCGTTGGGCTACCCACGGCGAGCCCTCCGAAACCAACGCTCATCCCCATTGCAGCGACGATAGATCGGTGATCGCCGTCCACAACGGCATTATCGAAAACTATCTCCCCCTCAAAGAAAAGCTGGAAAAGGAGGGGTATACGTTCTATTCGCAAACGGATACCGAAGTGGCGGTAAAGCTGATCGATCATTATTATAAAAAGGAGAAAAACGGCGTGGAAGCACTCGCGCGGTTTATGCTGCGCGTGCGCGGCTCGTACGCGATCGCGGTACTGTTTGCCGACCGTCCCGACGAGATATTCGTAGCGCGCAAGGACAGCCCCATGATCCTCGGCGTAGGCGAGGAGGAAAGCTATCTCGCCTCCGACGTACCTGCTATCTTGCCCTACACGCGAAGCGTGTATTATATCGACAATATGGAGATAGCGCGGCTGACGGGCGGCGGCGTTACCTTTTACAATATAGACAAAGAGGAGCTGCAAAAAGAGCCCGTTCGTATCGCTTGGAACGCGCAAGCGGCGGAAAAGGGGGGCTTCGAGCATTTTATGATGAAGGAGATCCACGAACAGCCGCAAGCGGTGGAGGACACCCTCCGCGCCGCCGTGGCGGGCGGTAGGATACGCCTGCCTGAAAGCTTTAACAAAGAGCGCGTGCAAAAGCTGGAAAGCGCGTATATCGTGGCGTGCGGCTCGGCGTATCACGTGGGCGTTGCGGCGCAGTACGCGATAGAGGACTTGGCGAAATTGCCCGTCCGCGTGGAGCTTGCCTCCGAATTCCGCTACCGCAACCCGCTTTTAAGCGAAAATACGCTCGTGATCGTCGTCAGCCAATCGGGAGAAACGGCGGATTCGTTGGCGGCGCTGCGGCTCGCCAAACAAGCGGGCGCGCAAACGCTCGCGATCGTCAACGTCGTCGGCTCGTCCATCGCACGGGAAGCGGACGAGGTGTTTTATACGCACGCGGGACCGGAGATCGCCGTGGCGACCACCAAAGCGTACTCGGCGCAGCTCGTCGCCGCCTATTTGTTGGCGTTGGAGCTGGGGAGGCTTCGCGAACGGGTGGCGGAGGAGGAATATACGCGGCTCCTCGACGAGCTTTTCACCCTGCCCCAAAAATTACGGCGGGTATTGGAGGATAAGGAGCGGTTACAATGGTTCGCGGCGAAATACGCAGGGGCAAAGGATATCTTTTTTATCGGTAGGGGGCTAGACTACGCTTGCGCGTTGGAGGGTAGCCTAAAGACCAAGGAGATCAGCTATATCCATTCGGAGGCGTACGCGGCGGGGGAGCTGAAGCACGGCACGATATCCTTGATCGAGGAGGGGACTTTGGTCGTGAGTATCCTCACGCAGGAACGGCTGTTTGAAAAGACCGTTTCGAATATGACGGAGGTCAAGAGCCGCGGCGCGTATCTTTTCGGAGTCACGACGTACGGCAATTACGCCTTGGAGGATATTGCCGATTTCACCGTCTATATTCCGCGCACGGACGAACGCTTTGCCGTAAGCTTGGCGATCGTCCCCCTGCAGCTGACGGCGTACTACGTCAGCGTAGCGCGCGGTTTGGACGTGGATAAGCCGCGTAATCTCGCCAAAAGCGTCACCGTCGAGTAAAAACGAAGCTTTCGATGTATTAAAACAGGCGCAGCCGCGCCTGTTTTACGTTAATATATCGTCGAAGGTTTCTTCAAACAGCTCGCAAAGCCGTGCGAGTATATGAAAGCTCGGCTCGCATACGCCCTTTTCCCAAGCGCTAATCGTCCGCTGGTCAACGCCTAAGCTTTTTGCAAGCTCCGCTTGCGTTAGCCCTTTTCCTATCCTTAAATTTTTAAGATTTTCCGCAAAATTTATTTGTACCATAAAAATAATATACCAAATTTATTGGTAAATTGCTTGACATACCAAAAACTTTGGTATATAATAAAAAGGCGACGGCGCAACAAAGCGGCAGAGCTCACCGAGGGTTGGGGCGGAGCGGTACGAACAATACAATTATGGAGGATACATAGTATGGGCTTATTCAAAAAGGAGAAGATCGAGTACAGCGGCGTCGTTGGGGACGTCGTAAGAATTCCTTGTAGAGTAAACACGAGAAACCTGTTTTTTACGGGTACGGACAAGGAGATAAAAGTTTTAGAGGCGCTTATGGGACCTAAGAAAGAGCGCAATAGAACGGGTATTTGGAATTTGGAGTATTTCGGCTTTATCAATATGAAGGACGATTCGCACGTTCGGCATCACGACGGCTACACGGCTACCTATGCCGGCAATAATACGTATAACGTAAAAGAGAATATTAACAGCGAAAGCGATTATATCTCTATGAGGATCGTCGTAGGTTGCGCGCCGGAAATTGCGAACAATCCGAAATCTAACGTCAATAAATGGATCAAGGCGGTTTCCAAACCGACCAGAAGCCGTACGTGGTGGATATTCGGTATTTTGACGAGTATCGTCGGTATCGGTTTGGTTATGCTGGGCAACGCCGTTTATAGATCGTACTTAAACAGCGTGAAAAAGTCCTGCTTGAAGAAGGCGAAGAGGGCTTATAAAAAGAACGGCAACAAAGTAGTCGTATTCTAATGCTACCTGCGTAAAAAAACGCCGCGTTTCGAAAGAAACGCGGCGTTACTTTTTTATTGCATATATTTACGGACAAGTTATAAAAAATCACTTTTTTACGCGAGCAGGGCAGGCAGGACGAGCGTTGCAATAACGACCGCGCCGAGCGCGATACGGTACCACCCGAACGCCTTGAAATCGTGCTTTTTCACGAAATTCATCAAGAATTTAATGGCGAGCATAGACACGATAAACGCGACGGCCGCGCCGACGAGCAAATACCCGAGCTCCGCGCCCGTGAAGCCGCCCGATTCCATAAAAAACTCCAACAATTTGATGGCGCTCGCCCCCAGCATAACGGGTATAGCGAGATAAAAGGTAAATTCCGCGCCGGCAGGCCGCGCGATCCCGACGAGCAGCGCCCCGATGATCGTCGCGCCCGAGCGCGAAGTCCCCGGGATGAGGGACAGCACCTGAAACGCGCCGATAATGAGCGCGTGCTTATAGGTGATATCCGCCGTCGTTTTCAAGGGCAGCTCCTTGGTCTTGTTGCGGTTTTCGATCAAGATAAACGCCACGCCGTAAACGATCAGGGTGAGCGCGATCACGAGCGGCGTATGCAAATACGCCTCCAACAGATCGTCGAACAAAATACCGATCACGCCGGCAGGCACGCACGCGACGAGCACCTTTCCCCAAAGCCGTAAAATACCCTTATCGACGGCAATTTTCCCCTTTTGCACTTGCCCGTCGGCGGCTTCCGTTTTTTCCCTATGCCACGGGAACAGCTTGTGCCAAAATAAGACGACTACGGCGAGGATAGCGCCGAGCTGAACGACGACGAAAAACATTTCCTTGAACGCTTCGCTTGCCTTTAAGGTAACGACCTCGTCCAAGAGAAGCATATGTCCCGTGCTGGACACGGGCAACCATTCGGTAATCCCTTCGACGACGCCGAGCAAAATTACTTTTAAGATTTCCAAAAATTCCATAAAGACCTCACTAACGAAAATTATAGCATACACGGCGAATAAAGTCAATAATTTAGGCAAAAAAGGTAAAAAACCGTCAAAAATCGTGCAAAAACTTTCCAATAAATATTGCAATCTTCAAAAAAATGTGTTATAATAATAATGTATCGGATAGAAACGCGAGGTTTTGCGTGAACGGTTGCAGGCAAGGGCTTCTTACCGATCACGAAAAATCTACACGGAGGGACGAAAATGAGTCAGGGAACTGTAAAGTGGTTCAACGCCGAAAAGGGATACGGATTCATTGCCAATGATGAGGGTGGCGACGACGTATTCGTACATTTCTCCGCTATTCAAGCGGAGGGGTACAGAAAGCTGAAAGAGGGTCAAAAAGTTTCGTTTGAAATCGAAACGGATCCCAAAAACCCCGAAAAGCTTCGCGCGGTGAACGTAAGCGCGCTGTAAGGGCAAACGAGAAAAAAAGCCGTATCGCGAAAGTGATGCGGTTTTTTCTTTTATACCGACCTCGCGCAGTTGACAAAATCCGCCGCGTAGTGTATAATTTTATATAAGGAACGCGAAAGCGTCGGATAAGTTGAAAAAGAGAGGTACTACAAAATGGAAAGAACGGAAGCTATGCAATGCTTTGAAAATATTTTCGGTGCGAAAGCGGAGGAGCTGTTCACGGCGGCGGGTCGTATCAACGTTATCGGCGAGCACGTCGATTATTGCGGCGGCAAGGTATTTCCCGCGGCGCTCAATTTGCGTTGCAACGTCTACGGCAAGAGAACGGATAAAAATATCGTTCGCCTCGCCTTTCGCGGTATCGAGGGTATCGTCGAATTGGATATAGACAAGCTCGATTCCTATCGCGGCTTGAAGATCGGCAACTACCAAGCGGGCGTAGCCTACTTCCTCGCGCAAAAGGGCGTGAAGCTCGTCGGTTGCGATCTATATTACGATTGCACCGTACCCTTTGGCAGCGGTCTTTCCTCGTCCGCGGCGATCGAGGTCGCGACGGCTGTCACCCTTTGCGAGTACGCGGGCGTGCCTTACGATAAGGTAGAGCTTGCCCTCCTTTCGCAAAAGGCGGAAAACGAGTACGCAGGTGTCAATTGCGGTATTATGGACCAATTCGCTTCCGCGATGGGCAAAAAGGATCACGCGGTGCTTTTGGATTGCTCCACGCTCGAATACGAATACGTACCCTTGCAATTGGGCGATTATTGCCTAGTCGTCGCCAACTGCAACAAACCGCACAACCTCGTGGA
>JAFURP010000048.1 GCA_017471785.1 Clostridia bacterium
AAACCCATTCCCGTCGGTAAAGCGCCCGAACGGGATCTGTCGTGCGAGCTGATTTTGAAGGTGGGCGACGATATCACCACCGACCATATTATGCCGGCAGGTACCAAGGTGCTCCCTTACCGTTCCAACGTTCCGAAGCTTTCGGAGTTTTGCTTTACGGTATGCGATAAGGAGTTTCCCGAGCGCGCCAAGAAAAAGGGCGGCGGCGTTATTTTGGGCGGCGCAAACTACGGACAGGGCTCGTCGCGCGAACACGCGGCGCTCGTACCCTTGTATTTGGGTATCAAAGCGGTGGTTGCCAAGAGCTTTGCTCGTATTCACGTTGCAAACCTTATCAACTTCGGTATCGTGCCGATGACGCTGGAAAATCCCGACGATTACGATAAATTCGCCGAGGGCGATCAATTGGAGATCAAGGGCTTTGCCGCGGCGGTTGCAGGCGAAACGAGCGCGCTTCTCGTCGATAAGACGAACGGCGCAACGGCGACGCTTTGTTTGAGCTTGTCCAAGCGGCAAAGAGAGATGCTGATGGCAGGCGGTTGTCTTAATTATACGAAAAATCAAAAATAAACGGAGAATAAAAATGGAAAAGGAAGAATACAAAGCGCAGCTTGACGCTGCGTGTGAGAAATTCAGAAAGTTGATGGCGGAGCAGCTCGTGCGCGTAGAGGATATGAAGGCGCAGGGCGATTTCGTCGATTACGCGGCGCTCGATACCATTAAGATCGGCGTTTGCGGTGGCGACGGTATCGGTCCGATCATTTCCGCGCAGGCTAGACGGGTGCTTGAGTTTATCCTTGCCGACCTCGTAAAAGCGGGTAAGGTGGAGTTTAAGGATATCGAGGGCTTGACGATCGAAAACCGTATTGCGAAAGGCAAGGCGATCCCCGACGACGTTATGGCGGAATTAAAATCGTGCCATATCATCTTGAAGGGACCGACGACGACCCCTCAAAAGGGCAGCGGTATGCCCAATATCGAATCGGCGAACGTGGCTATGAGAAAGGCGCTTGATCTGTTTGCGAATATCCGTCCCGTAAAAGTACCCGAAGAGGGCATCAATTGGACGATATTCAGAGAAAACACCGAGGGTGGCTATGCGATCGGCTCGTCGGGCTTTAATATCACCGAGGATTTGGCGGTGGATTTCACCGTAACGACCAAGCAAGGCTCCGACCGTATCGCGCGGCTTGCTTACGATTATGCGCGTAAAAACGGCTTGAATAGAGTGTCGCTCGTTACTAAAGCCAACGTCATCAAAACGACGGACGGCAACTTCCTCGAGGATTGCCATAAGGTGGGTGATCTCTATCCCGATATCGTAACGGACGAATGGTACGCGGATATTATGACGGCAAAGCTCGTAGATAAAAAACGCCGTCGCGATTTCAAGGTACTGTTGCTTCCCAATCTTTACGGCGACATCATCTCCGACGAAGCGGCGGAATTTCAAGGCGGCGTGGGCACGGCAGGCTGTGCGAATATCGGTAAAAAATACGCTATGTTCGAAGCCATTCACGGCTCCGCGCCCCGTATGATCACGGAGGGCAGAGGACGATACGCCGACCCTTGCTCTATGCTTCGCGCTTGTGCAATGCTCCTTTCGCATATCGGCTTGCAGGATAGAGCGGATAAGCTCGAGCGCGCGCTCGATATTTGCTCGTTCGAGGAAAAGAAATACGTGATCACCGGTCGCGATACGGGCGCGACCTGCGAACAATTCGGTAACTACGTGATGGAAACGTTGCAAAAGCTCGTTTGATCGCGTACGCTTTTATCAACTCCCTTTTGCGGTAAACGGTTGCTGCAGAGGGGAGTTTTTTTGTGCAAGAATATAGAAAAGAAGTGTGTTCGTTTTTCCAAAATTATAAACGTTCAAACCGTTGACAAGGCTTTTGCCTTCGTGATATAATACTATGCGTAAGTATAACTTACGCAAAATAAAAAGAGGAACTGAAAAATGAAAGAGTACGAAAGCTTTGAAAGGGTGGGCGTAGAGCCGCATAGAAGCTATTATATCCCTTTTGCGGAAAACGACGAGGTCAAGACCCGTTACGGTATCGTAGACCGGACGAAAAGCTCGCGCTTTACGTCTTTGGACGGCGTTTGGCAGATCAAACGGCACGAGAACGTGGAGCAAGCGGATATTAACGAGACGCTTACGCAAACGATCCCCGTGCCCTCTTGCGTGCAATTGCACGGCTTCGATCAAATTCAATACATAAACAGCCGTTATCCTTTTCCCGTATTGCTTCCGCATATCCCTTACGATAATCCCTGTTGGCATTATCGTCGCCAATTTACTCTTTCCAAAAAAGCTGGGGAGAAATATTACTTGAATTTCGAGGGCGTGGACAGCGCGTTTTATCTCTATATTAACGGTACGTACAAGGGCTATTCCCAAATTTCCCACGCAACGAGCGAGTTTGATGTCACCGATTTGGTCGTAAACGGCGAAAATACGGTGGACGTAGTCGTTTTGAAATGGTGTATTTCCAGTTATCTCGAATGTCAGGACAAATTCCGCTTTTCGGGGATTTTCAGGAACGTATATCTCTTGACCCGTCCCGAAAATCATATCACCGATTACCGTATTATAACGGGATTTTCGGGTGCGGACGGCGTTTTGACCTTTATCAACGAAAGCAAGGTGGATATCCGCCTCGTATTCAACCGCAAAAAGGCGTTTGTAAAAGCGGGAAAAAGGGTGGAGCTTTGCGTAAAAAACGCGCAAAAATGGACGGCGGAAACGCCCAAGCTTTATACGCTCGAAATATACGCCGAGGGTGAAAAGATAATCGAAAAGGTAGGCTTCCGCGAGGTTTCGATCGACGGTAAGGTGTTTAAGCTTAACGGCGAAGCGATCAAGCTCAAGGGCGTAAACCGTCACGATTTCAATTGTAAAACGGGCGCGACGGTCACCGTAAAAAATTTAGTCGAGGATTTGAAATTGATGAAATTCCTCAACGTGAACGCGGTGCGTACCTCGCATTATCCGAATATGCCCGAATTTTATCAGCTTTGCGATAGGTTCGGTATCTACGTTATGGACGAATGTGATTTGGAGTCGCACGGCTCTTGCGCTTGCGAGGGCGGTTATTCGTTACAGCCTTGGCAGCGTTATGCGGACAATATGATTTTCTCCGACGGCATTTTGGATCGGGATAAAGCGCTCGTGGAACGGGATAAGAACCGTCCTTGCGTGCTTATTTGGTCGCTCGGTAACGAAAGCTCGTTCGGAAAGGCGTTTATCGCCGGTGCGAAATACGTTAAAAAACGCGATCGTACCCGTCCCGTGCATTACGAGAATATCGTAGTAGCGGACAAAAAATACTACTTTACCAAATACGTCGATATGTGGAGTAGAATGTACGCTTCTTTGGAAACGATCCGGGATACGGTACTGAACAATCCTAAGGAAACCCGTCCGTTCGTGCTTTGCGAATACACGCACGCTATGGGCAACAGCTGCGGCGATATCGCGGCGTATTGGGATTGTATTTACAATAACGAACAATGTATGGGCGGCTTCGTTTGGGAATGGGCAGACCACGCCATCAAGACCAAGGACGGCTTTAAGTACGGTGGTGATTTCGGGGAAACGGAACACGACGGGAACTTTTGTTGCGACGGTCTCGTATCGACCGATCGGAAGATCAAATCGGCGGCTTTGGAAATGAAAGCGGTGTACGGTGGTAAGACCAAATCGGAAAAGAAAGCGGTTTCCATTGCCGAAATCAAGCAAAATACGCAAAAAGAGGTAGCCATCGCGGTTGACGAGCGAACGGGAGCGCTGACTTCGATCACGGTGGACGGCACGGAAATCCTCCGCTCCGATTTACACGTGAATTTCACCCGTTATATCGACAACGATCGTCTTGACGTAGAGCGTTGGAATACCGTTTGTAATTATAACGGCAGCAAATCGTACGCACTCTCTTGCAAAAAGCTTGAAAACGGCTATGCGTTCGAATGTGCGATCGCTTCTAATACGCGCGAACCCGTTATCCGTTATAACGTAGCGTATAAAGTGGAAAAGGGCGCGCTCATCGTCGAAACGGACTACGAATGTGCCGATTACGCGGGCGTTCCGCCGCGCTTTGGCTTGGAGTTCGCCGTGGATAAGAAATACGCCGAGTTCTCGTACGTGGGCTTTGGTCCTACGGAAAGCTATATCGACAAAAACGTGGCGTGTGAGTACGACTATTACGAGAGCAACGCGGAGAGTAATTACGATAAGAATTACGTTCGTCCGCAAGAATCGGGCAGCCATTACGCTACGGAGTACGTAAATATCAAGGATCTATTGACGGTAACGGCGGAAAGTCCGTTCTCGTTTTCGATCAATCCGTATACGACGGCGCAGCTTCGCGACACCTTGCACGCGTACGAGCTTCCCAGGAGCGAGATCGTCAACGTTTGCTTGGATTTAGCGATGCGCGGTATCGGTTCTCATTCCTGCGGACCTGCGTTGGACGCGAAATACGCGATACCTAAAAAAGCGAAGAACGTATTCAAATTGACGTTTTGATCACGACCCCACCGCGGAAAAAACCTCGGTGGGGCATTTTTTGAGGAAAACGCTTTACAGGATAGCTTTTTTGTGGTATAATGCTATAAGAGGATATTCCTATGAAATACACGATACAATCCAGTAAATACGTTTTGAAAAATTTTTTCTACGTTTTTCCTTTTGCGATCGTTCCGGCGCTGTTTATGTCTTTATCGACGGACGAGGTCGCTTTGAACTACGTTTTGGAGCGCTTTTTCGACGGGAATTTACGTGCGTGGACGTTCAAAACGCTGTTCAGCTCCATTTCCGTACTCAATTTCGCGTCTTGGAAAGCGATCGCCGCAGGCGGCGTCGGGATATTGGCTTTGGTGCTTGGCTGCGCTTTGATGATGGCGATGCTCGAAAAGCATATGCGGATAGGCAAACGCACGTTTAACGGCGTCTTTTCCAAATTAAACGATAATTTGATCTCTACCTGCGGCTACGCGATCTTACTGCTTGCCATCTACGAGCTTTGGGCTTTGATCACCGCCGCGCTTTTGTTTTTCGTTTCGCGGCTCACTACCGTCGTAATGGCGTACGCGCTTTCGGTTATCGTATTCTTGGGTATGCATTTGGTGCTGCTGTATTTGATAGGTATTTTCTATTTATGGTTGCCGTGTATGCAGATCACCGGCTTTAAGGCGGGGGAAGCGCTGTATTATTCCAACCAACTTTCCGCGCCCGTTAAATGGAAGATACTGTTGGGTCAGTTGCTCGTTATGCTCGTTGCCGAGCTTTCCATTTGTATTTGCGCTTGGTATGCCGTCAATTTTTTATGGTTTACTTTGCTTACCACCGCTTTATATGCGCTTATGATCATGATCTTTTGCGTGCGTATGCAAATAGCCTATTTCGACCTCGATAATATTGACCGCGCCGACCTTATCGGCTATTACCGCCGTTGATTTTTACGGATAAGGAGAAAAACCTATGCTTTTTCGAAACAGTATTCGGTTATTGATGGAAAATTTCAAAAACGTATATAAGATCTTATTATACAAACTCGTGATTTCCTTGGTGGCGGGCGCACTCTATTGCGCGATGGTCTTACCCGAAGCCTTGGAGATATTGAACAGTAGTGCGATGCAGGAATTATTAACGCACGCAAAAACGCTCTTTTCGGCGTTCTTCGAGGCGGACGCGACGCTGCTTTCGGAGGCAAAAAACGCGATCTTTTCTACGGACGGCGCTTTACGTAAGGTGGCTGAGGTCGTTCTTGCCAAAGCAACGCCCATTCTCTTCGCTTTTATCGGTTGTATTTGCGTTTACCTTTTGAAACGCTTTGCGGATACGCTTTGTTATTTTTCGGTGGGTAGCGTGGTAAACGATAAGATGAGTACGTATGCCGAAACGCCTTTCTTTGCCTCGTACGTGGCGAATTTGGGCAAGGCGAGCTTGTACGCGGTGGTGTACGTGCCTGTTGCTTTCGCGCTCGATCTTTTAACGGTCGGTTTCTTGCTTCTTTTAGTTATGACGGTCAGGATATTCCCCGCGCTCTTTTTCTCTATGATCGTACTCGTCGTTATGCAAAGCGTAAAGCTTACGCTCACCTGGCTTTGGATGCCGGCGATGACGGCGGACGGGAAAAAGCTTCGCGAGTGCTTCCGCTATGCGGATAGGATCGAAAAAAAGCAGGTTTCCAAGATATTTGCGACGTATATCGTCGACGTGTACGTAGTCGTTATCGTCAACGTGATCGCGGCACTTTGTACGTTCGGGAGCGCGCTGCTTATCACCGTTCCCGCGTCTTACTTATTCTTCGTTTGTCAGCAATACGTCAATTACTATACGATCAAAGGCAAGAAGTACTTCATCACTTACGATAGGATCGCAAGCAATCCCGACCGCGGCGATCGGGAGCATTTCTTCGATTATATCGACGATACGGCGCAAGATAAAAACGTAGTCGTTCAAGATACGACGGAAGAAAAACAATAATAAAATCCAATCGGCGGAGGTTAAAGATGGATTATCAAAAAGAATACGAAAAATGGTTGCACAACGAAAAGCTTAACGACGAGGGTAAAGCGGAGCTGCAGGCGATCGCAAAAGACGAAAAGGAAAAGGAGTATCGCTTTGGCGGCGAGCTCGCTTTCGGTACGGCAGGTATGCGCGGCGTTATCGGCTACGGCGTAAATATGATGAATATTTATACGGTAATGCGCGCAACGCAAGGGCTTTGCGAATGGATCAAAAGCCTTGGCGAAAAGGAAATGGCACGCGGCGTAGTCATTTCCTACGATACGCGTAGAAAATCGGAGGAGTTTGCGAAAGCAGCGGCTGGCGTGCTTGCAAAAAACGGCGTCAAGGCGTATTTGTTCGACGACGTACATCCCGTTCCCATGCTCTCCTACGCCGTTCGGTATTTGAAAACGATCGCCGGTATTATGATCACCGCAAGCCATAATCCCAAGGAATATAACGGCTATAAGGTATACGGTGAGGACGGCGCGCAAATGTCGCCCGAGGATACCGAAAAGGTAGTGGGCTATATCGAAAAGATAGACGATTATTTCTCCGTTTCCGCGGACGAAAACAGCCCCTTGATCGTTTCCGTCCCCAAACGGCTCGACGAGGATTATATCGAGGAGCTGGCAAGCTTAACGCTTTCCAAGGAAGCGATAAAGGCCTGCGGCGCGAACTTGAAGCTCGTATATACCCCCGTACACGGCAGCGGTTATATCCCCGTGACCTCCGTTTTGAAAAGGCTGGGGATCAACGCGACCATCGTAGAGGAGCAAACGACTAAGGATACCGAGTTTTCCACCGTCAAAGTACCCAATCCCGAATATAAAGAAACGCTTTCTATGGGTATCGAGCTCGCGAACAAGATCAACGCGGACGTCGTATTCGGCACCGACCCCGATTCCGACCGACTCGGCGTAGCTTTGAAGAACGAGGAGGGCGAGTTTATCGCTCTTTCGGGCAATCAAGTGGGTATTTTACTGCTCGATTATATACTCACCCGTCTTTCCGAGGATAACGCAATGCCCGCGAATGCGGCGGTGGTGAAATCGTTCGTAACGACGGGTATGGCGAAAGCGCTTTGCGACGATTACGGCGTAGCCTTATACGAAACGCCCGTCGGCTTCAAGTTCATCGGTGAAAAGATCAAGCAATGGGAGCGCGATAATAGGCATACCTACATTTTCGGTTTTGAAGAATCCTGCGGCTATTTGCGTGGCACGCACGCTCGCGATAAGGACGCCGTCGTCGCCTCTATGCTTTGCGCGGAAATGGTTTGCTATTATTCCTATACGGGCAGATCGGTGTTCGACAGATTGCAAGAGATATATAAAAAATACGGCTACGTGCTCGATAAAAACGTGTCCGTGCAATATTCGGGGCTTAACGCAATGAAAGAGATGAACGCCGTCGTAGACGGCTTAAAAGGCTTAAAACCGACGGATTTTGCGGGAATCAAGGTATTAGCCGTCCGCGATTACAGCGCGGCAAAGCGCGTGGATTTCGTAACGGGAGCAACGGAGGAATTGGATATCCCCAAATGCAACTGCGTATACTACGAGTTGGAGGGCGGCTCGTTCGTGTGCGTGCGCCCGTCTGGGACCGAGCCCAAGCTCAAAATTTATTATTCGCTCAAAGCGGAAAACGAGAGCGCGGCAAACGAAAAGCTCGTTGCCTTGCAGGCAAGCGTAAACGAGCTTTTGGAAAAAGCAAAAGCCTAAAAAACGAAGGGTCTTATTCCTTGAATGGAGTAGGACCTCTTTTTTTTGGAAATGTATAGATAAAATATATCGATAAAAATAATCAAAATCGATATATTTCCAAATTTTTGAAAAAAGTTGTATTCAAACAGGTGACATTTTTTGGAAAGTATTATATAATTATATTGCGCGTTTTTGTTGCGCGTTTTCAAAAGTATCTTTCAAATAAGCACCCAAACGGAAGATACTACGATAACGTGGGATAAAAGACGACGAAAGAGAGAAAAATAGTAAAGGAGAAAAAGACTGTTCGGAAAGGTCCGAACGTTGATTGTCTTGCAGGGGCAAGGCAATGGGCTTGCAAAGGAGAAGAAAAATGAATATTATTGAAATTGTAGTAACGATCCTTGCCGGTTGCGGCGCGTTCTTGTTGGGCTTTAAGGTGCTCAGCGACAACATGGAAAAGATCGCCGGCAAAAGCTTAAAGGTGCTCTTTAATAAGACGTCCGACAAGCGACTGATGAACGTGGGGATGGGGCTCGTGACCACGGCGGTCGTGCAAAGCTCGTCGATCACGACGGTCATGGTCGTCGGCTTCGTAAACGCGGGGATAATGACCCTGTATCAAGCGGCGGCAATTATTATGGGTGCGAATATAGGTACGACGATCACGGCGCAAATCGCGGCGTTGCAGGCGTTTGACATCGATCTGGTGTTTATGAGCTTGCTATTCGTCGGCGTATTTATGGAATTGTTTTCAAAGAAAGACAAGATCAAGAGCATCGGACTTGCGCTTGCAGGGCTTGGACTCGTATTCGTAGGGCTTGGGCTGATGTCCGATCCTATGGCGTTCCTCAAGGAGGAAAAGGCAGTCACCGATTTCCTTGCCGCGGTAAACAATCCTATATTATTGCTCTTTATCGGTTTGGGCTTGACGGCGATCATTCAATCGTCGAGCGCGGTAACGACCATCGTTATTTCGATGGCGAGCGCGGGCTTGATTATCGGCGGAGGCGGCAACGCGGCGTTGTTCGTTATCCTCGGCTCGAATATCGGTACCTGCGTAACGGCGATCATCTCGTCCATCGGTACGTCGGTAAACGCGCGCCGAGCAAGTATCATTCACCTACTCTTTAACGTGATCGGTTCGCTGTTATTTACCGTAATGCTTTTGTTGTGGCCGTCGTTCAGCGCGGTAACGCTGGAAAGATGGTTTGCTTCGCCCAGTACGCAGCTTGCTATGTTCCACACCATTTTCAACGTAACGTGTACGCTGTTGTTCCTGCCGTTTACCAAGCTTTTGGTGGCTATGTCGATCAAGCTCGTACCCGAAAAGGGGCAGACGCAAAAATCGCCCTCCGAGCTTATGTTTATGGATAAACGCTTCCTTGCTACCCCGACCGTTGCGGTAGGGCAGTTGAAGAAAGAAACCTTCCGTATGGCGGATATGGCTATGGCGAGCTTGCGCGTAGCGTTCGGCGGCTTCGTCGATAGGGATACCGCAATCATTGACAGCGTTTACGAAAGAAACGAGCATATCGCTACGCTCGGCGAGCAGATCAGCGATTATTTGGTACAGGTTTCCGCAAGCGGCGTAAGTCTTTCCGACGAAAAGGAGATCAACGCCCTGCATAACAATATCGGCGATATTTCCCGTATAGCGGAGCTTGCCGATAACTTTACCAAATATACGAAACGCGAGGTGCGCGACAACCTCGTATTCTCCGAAGGTATCAACGAAAAACTTGAAATTATGCACGGTATGTTGCACGAGCAATACGAGATCGTCAAAAAAGCGGTTTTGGATAAGCAAACGGATTGCGTTAAAGCTTCCGACGAGCTGGAGGAGCGCATCGATAATATGCGCCGCGAGCTCGTAGCCGAGCATATCGAACGGCTCAGCCAAGGTAAGTGTAAACCCGAAAACAACACGATCTTTATCAATCTCGTGTCCAATTTAGAGCGTGTGGGCGACCACTTGAATTACCTCGTCCATAACGGCGAAAATTAAGAAAAAAGCGTCAATGAAAAACGGCTTATCTCTTCTCTCGGATAAGCCGTTTTTGTTATGGTTATTTAATGGTGTTCCACATACGGTTGGCGCGCTCGTTCGTTTCCCTATCGAAAGGCTTCATAACGACCAGCCTGTCGATCGTATCCCTCGTGGGGTATTGCGCGAACAGCTGTCGGCGCGTTTGATCCTCGCTCGTAAGAAGCTGATGTCCGTCGCCGAAGAAATAGCTCAAATCATAGCTTACGGGAGCTTCTTCCGTTTCGTCCGCGCCGTACGTTTCCTCCACGTAGGAGAATACCTCGTCGCCCGCGATACAACTCGTGTACCCGATATAATACATATTGCGAACGACGTTTTCAGGAATGGAAAGGAAGTTGATGAAAGCGGTTGCCGCGTCCACGTTGGCGTCTTTCATCAGTACCCAGCCGTCAAACCAAAGATTGGAGGCCGCTTCGGGAATACAATATTCCAAAGCCAACGGCTCGTCCGTGATTTCGTCGTCCTCGCCCATATCAAGGGTATACACGGCGTCGCCGCTCCATTGATAGGATACGTCAAAACGACCCGTTACGATATCCAATTTACCCTCGTCCGTTTCCAAACCGTAGAGATTACCGCGCATCTTTTCAAGTAGCTTTTGCACTTCACTCATCGTGCCTACGGAGGAGTCGTTCATCTTTTCGGAAAGCTGTTTTTTGTAGCTTTCAAGAGTGATCGCACCGTCGTTTAGCCGTGTTTTCAGCGCTAAAAGCTCGGCTTCGTAATACATTCCAAGCCCTGCGAAATAGGAGTCGCGCACGTTATCTTTCGCCGTGATTTTACGAACGTAGGCTTCGTTCGTGAGCACGCTCCAACGCTTGACTTCGTCCGCCGAGATCTTTTCGGGATTATAAACGAAGCCGGTGGAGCCCCACATATACCCTGCCGTATATTCCGACAATTTGCTTCCGTCCGTCATCTCCGTCCTTTCAAACACTTCCTTTTGAATATAATCGGAAACGTTGCGGACGTAATAATTATTATCCAAAGACGGATCAAAAAAGGAGGAGGGGAGCTTTTGTATCATATCCTCCGCGGCGAGCTTCATAATCATATATTCGGACGGGCAAAGCAGATCGTAGCGATCGCCCATTTTGATCTTATTGTACATCGTTTCGTTGTCTTGTAAAGGTACGTAATCGACCGTTATCCGTTTGCCCGTTTGTTCAAAATACCAATCTTCGAACTCCTCGTACAAAGCGCGGCTACCTTCTACGTAGCTATCCGCGCCGCCCTCGTCGATATATTCGTCCCAGCTTGCGATCCGCAAAACGTTTTCCTCCTGCGTATCGGTGCAGGCGGTAAGAGGCAGGGCGGTCGCCGCAAGGCAAGCTATGAGCGCGAAAGGAAGAAATCGTTTTTTCATCTTTTTTTGCTCCTTGCTTTTTTATAAGTTACGACGTTGGAAACGATCACGACGAGCACGATAATAAAGAAAATGATCGCCGTAAACGCCCAATACGCCGCCTTGATCTTTGCGCCTAAAATATTGTTTTTATCCAAGCCGTAGATATGCGTGCTGATCGTGGTGAACGAATCGGGCTTGGTGTACGCCGCGATCACGTAATCGTCAAGCGAAAGCGTGATCGAGAGCAGGAAGCCGGACACGATCCCCGGTAAAATTTGCGGTATGATCACCGAGAACAGCGCCTTTTTCGGCGTTGCGCCCAAATCGAGAGCCGCTTCGTATAAATTGTTGTCCATTTGCCGCAGCTTTGGAATAATGGAAAGCACCACGAAAGGGGCGCAAAGCAGCGTTTGTCCCAAAACCAAGGGAATATAAGTGGATTTATCAATATTCAGGAATGACACGAGCAGGGCAAAGGAAATCGCCGTTACGACGTCCGCGTTGATCACGGGAATACGGTTGACGGCGGTAAGCATACTGCTCGTTCGCTTTTTGGAATAGAAAATACCGATCGCGCCGAACGTGCCGAATACGGTGGATAAAAACGCCACGATAACGGCAAGCAGCAACGTTTGTAAAACGACGCGGATAGGCTCGTTTTCAAAGCTGAAAAAGTACGCGTAGTGATCGAAACCGAAGCCCGTCCAGTTTTGGATATGGTCGCTTTCGTTAAAGCTGTTGACGGTCAAAAAGAGTATGGGGAAGTAGATAAAGGCTAAGATCAAGCCGATAAACGCCCATTTGAGAATGCATTTGCACTTTACCATAACGAAGCCCCCCTCGTGTTCGTTTGTTCGTCCTCGTCGAAGCCGCCCGTAAGCCAAGTAACGAGGAACATAAACAACAGCAAGATCAAAGAGATAAACGAGCCGTCGTGCCATAAATCGCCCGTGAAGTAGTCGTCGATAAGCTTACCGATAATTTTAACGTTTCTGAACGATAAATAGTTGGAAACGACGTAGTTGGTCATAGAGGGCAAAAATACCATGGAAATACCGCTGACGATCCCCGCTTTGGAAAGGGGAAGCGTAACTTTTACAAACGCTTTCGCGGGCGTTGCCCCGAGGTCTTTCGCTGCTTCGAGATAGCTCTTGTCGATTTTTATGATCGTCGTATAAATGGGTAGAATCATAAAGGGCAAAAAGTCGTAGACCATACCGATAATGGTGTTGACGATATTCCACGCGTCCGATTTATTATACGTGCCCAACCAAACGAACAGCTCTTTCAAGGCGTTGATACGGAGCACGAAATTGACCCACATAGGCACGATAAACAAAAGGAGCAAGGTGGATTTATTTTTGAGCTTGCAGTTGGCGATAATATACGCCACGGGATAAGCGATCAAAAGACAAACGATCGTACTCATAAACGAGATAAATAGACTACGCATGATCGTCTTGAAGTTATAGGAGGTCAAAAAGCCTTTTAAGCCGTTGCCATTCTTATCGAAAAACACGCGCACGTATTCGAAGGTGAATTTGCCGTCGTCGCTCGTGAACGCGTAATATACGACGATCAGCAAGGGCACGACGACGAATACCGCCAAAAATAACGCGTAGGGGATAGCGAGCAGCTTTCTCGAAAAATGAAGCTTGGGTTTCGTTTTCGTCATTGCTTGCCTCCCTCCGCAACCTTTAACGAAAGACGGATCTTATCCTTGGGAATGATCAGGCTGACAAGGTCGTTTTCGTTCCAAAGATCCTCGCAGGCAAGCACGTAATCCTCCTCGTTTTCCGTACGGACGATATAACGGTAATATTCGCTTTTATAGATAAGGGAAATAATATTGCCGCGCGCGCCGCCCTCGTCGAGGTTGTCGCTCATCGTGATATCGTGCAAGCCTACCTCTACGTTGACCTCCGTGTCCGTCAAATCGAGTTTTTCGCCCTTTGCGGTGACGAGGTAGCCCTCCTCGTCGAGATGGCTGTTCGGATAAAGCTGGGTAACGTCGCATTCGAATTCCCCGTCGCCGAATTCCACGGTATTGCGCTTGGTGATGACGCCCGTGAATTTATTAACGCGGAACTTCTTTTTCATAACGTGGATACCGTCGGGTTTAATGATCAGTCCCACCGTATCGCCCACGTTGGGTGCGGAGGTGCTTTGGATCTCTATCTCATACCGCCCGCATTGTACGAGGATTTGATAGTGGATACCCTTGAAGATAACGGAGGTGACCTTGCCCTTGAGCATACCCTCGTCTACGGGTTTGATCTCGACGTCCTCGGGGCGCACGACGATATCGACGGGCTCGTCTTTTTCAAAACCGCCGTCCAAGCATTCGAAGCTCTTGCCGCAAAAACGGACCTGTCCGTCCTTGGGCATAACGCCCGTGAAAATATTACTTTCCCCGATAAAGTCGGCGACGAAGGTGTTTTTGGGTTCGTTGTAGATCATTTCGGGCGTGCCGATCTGTTGAATGGAACCGTCTGCCATAACGACGATCGTATCCGACATCGTCAACGCTTCTTCCTGATCGTGCGTTACGTAGATAAAGGTAATACCAAGGCGTTTGTGCATTGCTTTAAGTTCAAGCTGCATTTCCTTTCGCATCTTCAAATCAAGCGCGCCGAGCGGCTCGTCGAGGAGCAGGATCTCCGGTTCGTTGACGATAGCGCGCGCAATAGCGATACGCTGTTGTTGCCCTCCCGAAAGGGTGGAGATGCTGCGCTTTTCAAAACCGCTCAAATCGACGATCTCCAAAGCTTTTTTTACCTTTTCGGCAATGACTGCTTTGGGGATTTTTTCTTTTTTGATCTTGCTGTTTCCTTTTTTATCTACGTAGGTGGTTTCGACGCGCTTTTGCTTTAAGCCGAACGCGACGTTTTCAAAGACGTTGAGATGAGGGAACAGCGCGTATTTTTGGAATACGGTGTTGACGGGGCGAAGATTAGGGGGCAAATGGCTGATATCTTTCCCGTTAAGTAAAATTTTACCCGAGGTGGGCATTTCAAAACCGGCGATCATACGTAGCGTGGTCGTTTTACCGCAGCCCGACGGACCGAGGAAGGTGATAAATTCGCCTTTACGAACGTAAAAGCTCATGTTTTCAACGACGGAAACGCCGTCGAATTCCTTGCAAACGTCTACAAGCTCGATGATTTTCGTGTTGTTATCCAAATTATTTTTTGCCGTGGTTATCGCCATACGTATTTCTCCCTGTTCGTCTTGATTGATTAAAAGTTGGGCGGCGTGGAGATCCAAAGGAATTTCGCCTTGCCGCTGCCTTTATTGAGGATGGAGTGCGGCTTGCTCGCCGTATAATAAAACGCCTCGCCCTTTTTACAAATATGCTGTTTGTTTCCGAGAACGATCGCGATCTTTCCCTCAAGCACGTACCCGAACTCTTCGCCCTCGTGGGGGATATCGCCCGAGGTCGAGCCGTTTGCAACCAATTCCACGAGCACGGGCTCTAGCATATTCTTTTGCGCGTTGGGGATCAACCAATGCCAAAGTACGCCGTCGGAATCCTTTTCGATAAATTCTTCCTTGGTAAAAACTACCTTTTCCTCCGGCTCTTCGCGGAAAAATTCCGAAAGGTTGCTGCCCAAGGCGAACAAAATGTCCGTCAAGGTGGCGATAGAGGGGCTGTTGAGATCGTTCTCAAGCTGCGAGATATATCCCTTCGTCAGCTCGCACCTATCGGCGAGTTCTTCTTGCGTCAAACCTTTTTGGTTTCGCATACGCTTGATTTTTTCACCTAAATCCATAAGTTCCCTCCTCGAGCAACGTAGGATCCGTTCGGTTTGCTTATAATAAACGAAAAGTTTAGTTAAAATAAACCTGAACGATACATATTATAAAAAAAAGTATAGCGCTTGTCAAGTGTTTAGGGGGCGTTTTTATAATTATTTTGTCGCGCGTGCGCGAAAAATGAAAAAACGCCCGTTTCATAGGGAAAACGGGTGGTTGCGGAGGGGAAAAGAAAAAGCACGGGGACACGAAAAAAGGGGTCTACCTGTTGGCAGACCCTCATATTTTATAATATGATAATAATGGGTTAGTTCAAAGCGGCAAGTTTTTTCGCAAGCTTCGCCTTTCTGTTGTTTGCGTTGTTCTTATGGATAACGCCCTTCGTAACAGCGCTGTCGATAGCGGAAACGGTTTCGGGATAAAGCTTGGTCGCTTCTTCCTTGTTACCTGCGTTTACGGCTTCGAGGAATTTTTTGACTTGCGTTTTCAACGCGGACTTGATCGCTTTGTTTTGCATGGTCTTTTTCTCGATAACCAAAACTCTTTTCTTTGCGGATTTAATATTAGGCATAATGTTCTCCTTGTTCTTCCGATTTTTTTTGTTCGTCAAATTTATTGCGTAGACTATTTTAACATAATTTCTTTGGATTGTAAACTGTTTTTCGGGGTGAAAATGCGAAAAACGGTAAATTTTTAATTTTTTTTTGAAAAGCGAGGGGTAAAGATGGAAAAAATCAACGGCGGAGTAGGGTTTTTCGATAGCGGTATCGGCGGATTGACCGTCCTTGCCGAATGTCGCAAACGGATAAACGACGAAATATTTTATTACTACGGAGATAACGAACACGCGCCGTACGGGAATTTACCCGCGGAAGCGATTAAAAAATTCGTTTTTTCCGCGTTCGATACCTTTGCGGCGTTAAAGGTCAAAGCGGCGGTGGTGGCCTGTAACACGGCGACGGCGGTATGCGTGGAAGCGCTTCGAAAAAAATATCCCTTTCCCATCGTCGGCGCCGAACCCGCCGTTTTGCCCGCCGTCAAACGGGGAGGCAAGGTGTTCGTTTTGACCACGCGCGCCACCTACGAGAGCAATCGCTTTCGCGCGCTTTGCAGTCGAATACGCCAAAAATATCCCAACGCGGATATTCAACCGCACGCTTGCGATCTGTTGGCGGGGACGATCGAAGAACGGTTGTTTGATGCAAGCTTCGATTATACGCCGTTTTTGCCGCAGGGCAGTCCCGACGCCGTCGTGCTTGGGTGTACGCACTATATTTATCTCAAAGACCGTTTAAGGGCTTTTTACGGCTGCGAGATATTCGACGGCAACGAGGGAATGGCAAACCGCTTGGTCGCCTTTCTCGACCAAATCAACGTCAAGGCAAGGGAGGATGGACCACTTTTATCCACCGCGGCAAAAATCTCCCCGATTTTCTTCCTTGGCAGTCAAAAAAACACAAACGAACGGGTTTTCGAACATATGTTCGCAAAAACGAGCGGTTTTTGCAACAAAAGTGGCTAAAAAAGTTCGATTTTTTGATATTTTTTTGTAAAAATTACCTTAAAATGGTTGACAATGGTTAAGAGTGGTTGTATAATATAAGTATCATAATTATTTTAACGCAACGATTGGAAAAGGAGGTATCGCAAAATGTTCAAAGGCGTATTCGAGCATCAGCTGGACGATAAAAACCGTTTGCGTATTCCCTCTCGCTTCAAAAAAGAACTGACGGGGGAGAACGGTGAAAAGACCTATAGCTTCTTCCGCGGTATGAACCGTTGTATTTGCGTAATGGCGGACGATTTGCTCGACGATACGATCGGCGAGATCTCGGAGGAAGCGATCTCCGAAAGCAGTCAAGCTTCCACGATGTTCTTTGCGAGCATCTTCTCGGCTGAGGAGGATTCGCAGGGTAGAGTGGTGCTTCCGGCTTCGCTTAAAAAGATGGCGGGAATCAAGAAGGATATCGTAACGCTCGGTAGAGGTAAACGCTTGGAAATTTGGGCAGCTGAACGGTACTACGAATATCTCGAGGGCGTCGATTACGACAAGGAATTGAAAAAATTAGGGATCTAAGTAGAGGAACGAACGAATGTTGGAATTTTCGCACAAACCCGTCATGCTGGAAGAATGTATGCAAGGGCTTGCCTTGAAAGAGGGAGGTCTTTGGTTTGACGGCACGGTCGGCGGAGGCGGTCATTCCTACGAGATATTGAAGCGGACCTCTCCGAGCGGTAAATTGATCGCCACCGATTTGGACGACGAAGCGATCGCCGCGTCGAATAAGCGATTGAGCGAGTTCGAGGGAAGATATACGATATATAAATCCAATTATAAGGATTTTGAAAGGGTCTTTGAAGCGGCGGGCGTGGATAAGATCGACGGCGCGATATTGGATTTTGGGATATCCTCCCACCAAATCGACGACGAGGAAAGAGGGTTCTCCTACAAAATGGCGGACGCGCCCTTGGATATGCGAATGGACCGTTCGTCGGGCTTGACGGCGGAAAAGATACTCAACACCTATTCGGAGGACAAGCTCGCTTGGATATTGAAAGCCTACGGCGAAGAGACGTTCGCGAGGCAAATTGCGAGAAATATCGTAAAGTATAGGGCGGACAAGCCCTTGCAAACCTCGGGCGAGCTTTCGGAAATAATACGGAAAAGTATTCCGGCAAAATTCCGCTACGGCGCGCCGTGCGAAAGAAAAAGCTATCAAGCGCTCCGTATCGAAGTAAACGGCGAGTTGGACGGCTTGTACGAGCTAGTGGTTTCCTTGACCAAACGGTTGAAAAAGGGGGGACGGATCGTGATCCTCACTTTCCAATCGTTGGAGGATAGGATCGTCAAGGAAGCGTTCCGTGAAATGGAACAGCCCTGCACCTGTCCGAGCAGCTTTCCCGTATGCGTATGCGGAAAGAAGCCGGAGATCAAGATAGTTACGAAGAAGCCGATCACGGCAAGCGAAAAAGAGCTTTTGGAAAATTCGAGAAGTAAATGCGCGAAATTAAGGATCGCGGAAAAGATATAGACGAACGATAAGTAAGGGAAAAACGACGAAAAACGATAAAGACGGAGGAGTAAGAATGGCTACGCTAATGGAAGAAAGAACGATGCATTTAACCGCTGAAAAAGAAGCGGAATTACATAACGCGCAAATCAAAGAACGCTATCGCAGATTGCAAAACGCGGAAGCGGATCAGTTTGCCGAAGTCACCGAAGAAGTACGTAGCGAAACGCAGTACGCCGTACGTGCGTCCGTTCTTGCGCCCGAAGCGCCTGCCGTAGAGCAAACGCCCGTAACGCAGCAAACGCCGCAGGTTACCGAATTCGTTCGCGAGCGTATCGAAACGCCCGTTTTTACGACGGAAAGATTGGAACGCGCTATGGAGAACGCTCCCGTGCTTACCAAGCCCGTGGAGATACCTATGCAAATGCAAACGACGGCTACCTCCGTCGCGACGGAAGCACAGTATTCGCTCAGCCGTATGGCAAAGCTCGTGATGGCGGCTTTTGCGACGGTGGTCGTATTGATGCTTACGCTCATTTGTATCAATACGCAGATCATACAAAGAAAATCTATGCAGCTTAGAAGCCTTGAACAACAAAGAGAGGAGCTCGTCGAGCGCAATGAGGAGATCCAACGCCGTATCGAGACCGCGCAATCGGAGGAAGCAATTCGCGAATACGCGCTTTCTCAAGGTATGATTCAAGGCTAACGATAATAGAATAATAAAAAAAGGACGACGGTCCTAAGGAGTTCTATTATCAAACGATTTCATAAAGATTATTCCGTATCCGTTTTACGAAAGAGGTTATTCGCCGTTAGCTTGGCGGTAACCTTTCTTTTTTGCTTTTTATGCGCCCGTTTTTTTTACGTGCAGGTTATTTGGCAGGAGGAATTGAACTATCGCGCTTTGGATCAATGGACGCGTGAAATCCCCATCGTTGCCGAGCGCGGCAAGATCACGGATCGAAATGGCGTGGTGCTCGCCGAAAATACGACGGCGTATACCGTTTTTGCGCGCTCTAACGCGATAACGGACAAAACCGCCGCCTCCGCTTTGCTCGCGCAGTCCTTGGGCTTGAACGCGTCGGAGGTATACGAAAAACTGACGAAGAAAAAGGCTTCGGAAATTACCGTAGCCAAAAAGGTGGATAAAGAGCAAATCGAAACGCTTGCCGCGCAAACGATCGACGGCGTGTATTATTCGCGCGATAACGTGCGTATCTATCCCAAAAGCGCGGCGCTTTGTCAGGTGCTCGGCTTTACTTCATCGGATAACGTCGGTACGACGGGCGTGGAAAAATATTACGACGAATATTTATCGGGTAAGAACGGGGAGCTTTTGTACGAAACGGACCTCGTAGGCGTAGAGATCGAGGATAGCGTGGCGACCTATTTGCCTGCCGAGGACGGCTATAATATCGAGTTGACGATCGATTACGGGATACAGGAAATCGTGGAGAACGCGTTGCTGAGGACTGCGACCGAATATTCTCCCGTGTCGGCGGAATGTATCGTCCTCGACGTAAATACGTTCGAGGTGCTTGCGCTTGCGAATTATCCTGCGTACGATCTAAACGAGGTGCCGAGAAACGACGCCGAATTGCTCAATGCGCTTTCCCGAAACCGTTTGGTTTGCGATATCTACGAGCCGGGGTCGACCTTCAAGATCATCACTTCGGCGGCGAACGTGGAGGAATATTTACGGGGTAATAAAAAGGCGGTTTCCACCAATTACGTTTTTCCCAGCTCACGCACGCGGTCGGTGGACGGCACGACGGTAAAATGCTGGAGTAACCACGCAAACGGAAAGCATTGTAATCAAACGCTTGCCCAAGCGTTGAATAACAGCTGTAACCCGTGCTTTACGGATATGGCGCTTTCGCTGGGAAAGGAAACCTTTTACGAATATTTATCCGCGTTCGGGTTTGGGCAAAAGACGGGTATCGATTACAGCGGGGAGGCGTACGGACTGTTGTTACCGCAAACAGCGGTACGCGATTGTGACTTGGCGCGTATCGGGTTTGGCCAAACGATCGCCGTTTCGGGTATGCAGCTTGCGTGCGCTACCGCTTCGGCGGTAAACGGCGGTTATTATTATACGCCGCATCTTGTAAAACGCATATACGCCAACGACGGTTACGTTTTGCAAGAAACGGAAAAGACTCTTAAAAACCGCACGATTAGCGAAGAGGCGTCTAAAATCATAGCCGAGATGCTGGAGGGCGTGGTCAAAGAAGGTAGCGGTAAAAAAACGTATATAGAGGGATACCGTATCGGCGGAAAGACGGGAACGGCGCAAAAGTATGAAAACGGACGGATCGCGTCGGGGAAATACGTTTCTTCGTTCGTCGGGTTTTTCCCCGTTGAAGCCCCGAAATATCTAACGCTTGTGATCGTTGACGAGCCGCAGGGCGCGTATTACGGCTCGGTCGTTGCCGCGCCGTGCGCAGGTGAGATTTTTCAAGGCATTATCGACTTAAAAAATATTCATTATCCAAATAATGGGAGATGAGCTGTATAGAGAA
>JAFURP010000005.1 GCA_017471785.1 Clostridia bacterium
AAAGAAAGGATAGAGGGAGATAGATAAAGCGTAATGACGATGCAAGATTTTAATCGGTTAAACCGAGCAAATAATCGGCGCTAACGTCAAAAATTTTGCAAAGCTGATAAAAAATCGTAAGCGAGGGAATGTTCTTCCCCTGCTTCCATTTGGTAAGGTTGGAAACGTCAATGTTCAATTTTTCCGCAAGCTCCTTTTGCGATAATAAAGAATTTTTTAATTCCAATGCAAACCGTTCTTGAAATTTCATTTCTGCTACTCCCCATATTTGAATTATATTCAATATTTTATCATATAAGGAGTAAAAAATACTTGACTTTTGAATTTAATTCAACTATAATGTTTGTAAATTTGAATTAAATTCAATTAAACGGTAGTAAAGGAGAAAGGATATATGAAAAAAACGGAAGAAGTGTTTGCGGATATACCCAAGCTAGCGGAGGGGTTTCGGGGGTTGGATAACCGTATTCGGGCTTACCATCTTGTTAAAGGAGAGAAGCCGCCGAAAGAGGAATTGATCAAGGAAAAAGAGGATCTATTGACAACGGCGAGGGAGCTGGAGATACTCGATTTGAAAATTTTGTTTTATATTAAAAACTGTTCGTGTATTTTTCGCGGCACGCTATGCAAAAAGCTGCACAATCTATACCGAGCGGAGCGCGCGTATAAAGAGCTTATCCAAACGGACGAATAAAAAACCGAGGCGTTTTGCCTCGGTCTTTTCGTTAATAGCCTATATTGTCGGCGGAATATTTTTCGGGCTGGAAGTCTTTGATATTCACTTCCGCGGCGGAAATATCCAGCTCCTTGCAAACGACGGACAATACCTTGCCGCCATCGCCTCCGTACCCTCGTTCGTATAAAAATGCACGAGATCGGCGTCGCTCGGCCAGCTGCCTTGGTTTTTCCATTCGTGGGCGTAGCGTAAAACGTATTCGGCAAATCTACAATTTTCCTCGGGATAGTATACCTCGGCAACGCCGCGTAAGGCTTCCTTGACATATTTGTCGTACCCCATTCTGATAGAATCGCCGATGAGCACGAGCTTCTCCATCTTACGCCTCCGTATTTCCGTCCTGCGCTTCCTCCGCTTCGTCGTTCAAAACGATTTCTTCCGTTTCTTCGACCTCCGCTTCGCCTACAAGATCTTCGGGGCTGAGATCCGCCGCCGTTTCCTCGGGCGCTTGCGCTTCCGCTTCGTCGTCGCGCTCGGTGATATCCACCGTCGCCACCAAGCTGTCCTTGACGTTCATTACGCGTACGCCGCGCGTCGATCTGCCGATACGGCTGATGGTGTCCGCGTGCATACGGATTATCGTGCCGCCCGTAGTGATGATCATAACGTCGTTCTCGTCCGTAACGAGCTTCATATTTACGAGATAGCCCGTCTTTTCGTTGAATACGCCCGCTTTGATACCCTTACCGCCGCGCGTTTGCAACCGGTAATCCTCTACGCTCGAACGCTTACCGTAGCCGAGCGAGGTGAGCGTGAACAGGTCTTGCTCCTTATCCACGATGAGCATATCCACGACGATATCGTCCTTGGCGAGGTTGATCGCCTTAACGCCCTGCGTGCCTCTACCCGTCGGGCGCACGTCCGTTTCCGCGAAGCGGATACATTTACCGCCGCGCGAAGCGATCAAAATTTCGTTCTCGCCCGTTACGAATTGTACGCCGATCAGCCTATCGTCCTCTTGCAATTTAATGGCGATCTTACCGTTCTTGGGTATGCGCTTGAATTCGTCCGTGTGCGTCTTTTTGATCAAGCCGTTTTCGGTAGCCATGATCAAATAGCCCGTGCCGTTTTCCAAAACGGGCAACACCGTTTCGATCTTTTCGCCTTGGTCGAGCTGTACGATATTGACGACGGCGCGACCTCTCGCCGTCCTGTTCGCCTCGGGGATCTCGTACCCCTTGATCGAATATACCTTACCCTTGGAGGAGAAAAGGAGAATGGGATCGTGCGTGCAGCAAACGAACATCTTCTCCACGTAGTCCTCGTCCTTGGGTCTATGCGCGGTGATACCGCGGCCGCCGCGACCCTGCGCCTTGTATTCGGCGACGGGCAGGCGCTTGATATAGCCCGAATGGGTGAGGGAGATGACGACGTCCTCTCTATCGATAAGATCCTCGTCGTCGATATTGCCGTAATCCACGGAGATCTCCGTCTTTCTCGGCGAGGGGTATTTGTTTTTGATATCCGAAAGATCGTCGCGAATAATTTGCATAACGCGCCATTCGTTCGCGAGGATATCCTTCAAGTCCGCGATCGTCGCTTGCAACGCCGCCAGCTCGTCCTTGAGCTTTTCCACCTCCAAGGAGGTAAGTCTTTGCAGGCGCATTTCCAAAATAGCGTTCGCTTGCTTTTCGTCCAATTCGAACGCCGTGGTCAAGCCCTCGATCGCCGCGTTCTTATCCGCGGAGGCCTTGATGATACGGATCACTTCGTCCACGTTGGCAAGCGCAAGCACCAAGCCCGCGATGATATGCGCGCGCTCCTCCGTCTTGTTCAGCTCGAACTTGGTACGACGGGTGATGACCTCCTTTTGGTGGTTGAGGTAATGATACAAAATATCGCGGATATTGAGGGTCTTCGGCTCGGTACCGTTCTCCACGAGCGCAAGCAAAATGATACCGTCGGAAATTTGCAGCTTGGTCTTTTTATACAGCGTATTCAAAACGACCTGCGCGTTCGCGTCCTTTTTGACCTCGATGACGATACGCATACCGTCTCTGTCCGATTCGTCGCGGATATCGGAGATACCCTCCAAACGCTTGTCGCGCACCATATCGGCGATCGTCTTGATGAGGAGCGCCTTGTTTACCTGATAGGGGATCTCCGTGACGATGATACGCGAGCGCACGTTCGCCCCCGTGCCGTATTCCTCGATCTCGCACTTGGAGCGGATCATAATACTGCCCTGACCCGTTCTATACGCTTGGCGGATACCGCTTCTGCCCATGATCACGCCGCCCGTAGGGAAGTCGGGCGCGGGGATATACTCCATAAGCTCGTCCACGGTGATCTCGGGGTTGTCGATCATAGCGATCGTACCGTCGATGACCTCGGCGAGGTTATGCGGAGGGATATTCGTCGCCATACCGACGGCGATACCGTCCGCGCCGTTGACGAGGAGGTTGGGGTATCTTGCCGGTAAAACGGTGGGCTCTTCCTCGCTTCCGTCGAAGTTGGGGATAAAATCGACCGTTTCCTTATCCAGATCGCGCAGCATTTCGGCGGCGAGCTTGGTCAATCTCGCTTCGGTATAACGCATAGCCGCGGCGGGGTCGCCGTCCACGCTACCGAAGTTTCCGTGTCCGTCCACGAGGGGGAAGCTGATGGTGAATTCCTGTGCCAAACGCACGAGCGCGTCGTACACCGAGCTGTCGCCGTGAGGGTGGAATTTACCCATACAGTCACCGACGATCCTCGCGCACTTTCTAAACGCTTTATCGTTGTAAAGCCCCATTTCGTGCATAGAGTAGAGGATACGGCGGTGCACGGGCTTCAAGCCGTCGCGCACGTCGGGGATCGCTCTCGATTTATTTACCGCCATTGCATACGCAATGAACGAGCGTTTCAGCTCGTCGTCTACCTCGACGTCGAGCATTTTCGTCATAGAGAGGGTTTTTTTGAACTCCTCGGTCAATTCGGGGCTGGTTTCTTTTTTAGCCATTCTTTTACTCCTTTTCAATGTAGCGGAACGCGTATATGCCGTGCAATACTGCGTCGAGCTGCGTTTTCCTCACCCGTTATACGTCGAGATCGGTCACGAGCGCCGCGTTTTCTTCGATAAACTTTCTACGCAATTCGGGGTTTTCGCCCATGAGCATCGTGAACATTTGATCCGCCTCCGCCGCGTCTTTCATCGTAACGCGTACGAGCGTACGGGTCGCAGGGTTCATCGTCGTATCCCAAAGCTGTTCCTTGCTCATTTCCCCAAGACCCTTATAGCGTTGATATTCCACTTTCCCGGGGGCGTTTTTGTCGTATTCGAGCTTTTCCTCCTCCGAATACAAATAATCGTCGTGTCCCTTATAGCTCGCCTTGTAAAGAGGGGGCTTCGCCGAATAGACGTGTCCGTGCTCGATAAGAGGCCGCATATAGCGGAACAGGAAGGTATACAGCAAAATACGGATATGCGCGCCGTCTACGTCGGCGTCGGTCATAGAGATAATTCTATCGTATCTCAACTTGCTCTCGTCGAAATCGTCCAAAATGCCGCAGCCGAACGCGGTGATCATCGATTTGATCTCCTCGTTTTCCAGCACGCGGTTCAAGCGTACCTTTTCCACGTTCAAGATCTTACCGCGCAAGGGCAAGATCGCTTGGAAACGCCTATCGCGTCCCTGCTTCGCCGTACCGCCTGCCGAGTCGCCCTCTACGATATAGATCTCGCAAAGCTCGCTTCTTCTGTCCGAGCAGTCCGCAAGCTTCCCGGGGAGGGTGGTCGATTCCAAAAGCCCCTTTCTTCTCGTGAGCTCTCTTGCGCTTCTCGCCGCGTCGCGCGCCTTTTGCGCCGTGATACAGCGAAGCACCAGCTCCTTTGCGATGGAGGGATTTTCCTCCAAGAAGGTAGACATATGCTCGGAAACGCATTTATTGACGAAGGTACGAATGGTGCTGTTGTTGAGCTTGTCCTTCGTTTGCGATTCGAACTGCGCGTTGACGAGCTTGACGGAAACGACGGCGGTGATGCCCTCGCGCACGTCCTCGCCCGTTAATTTATCGCTGTCCTTTAAGATGTTTTGCTTCCTGCCCGCGTCGTTGATGACCTTGGTAAGCGCCATCTTCAAGCCCTCTACGTGCGTGCCGCCGTCGATGGTGTTGACGTTGTTGGCGTAGCTGTAGATGACCTCGTTGTACGATTCGTTATATTGGATAGCCACCTCGCAAACGGTGTCGCCGTCCTGTTCCTCGAAATATACGGGCGCGGGGAACAAAAGCTCCTCGCGGTTTTTGTTCAGCTCCTCGACGAACGAGCAAATACCGCCCTCGTAGCAAAAAGAATCCTGTTGCTCTTGACCCTCGCGCTTGTCCTCTAAGGAAATACGCAAGCCCTTATTCAAATAGGCAAGCTCGCGCAGTCTACCCTTTAAGGTGTCGTAATTGAAGATCGTCGTTTCGAAAATTTCCGCGTCGGGCATAAAAGTAACCTTCGTACCCATCTCGTCCGTATCGCCTACGATCTGCACGCTTCTTTGGGGTACGCCGCGGTTATATACCTGCTTGAATACGTGTCCCTCGTGGGAGACCTCCGCCTCCAACCACTCGGACAGCGCGTTTACCGCCTTGACGCCTACGCCGTGCAAGCCGCTCGAAACCTTATAGCCCGAATCGCCGCCGAATTTACCGCCGGCGTTGACCTTCGTAAATACGACTTCCAGCGTGGAAATACCCTCCTTGGGGTGGATATCGGTGGGGATACCGCGCCCGTTGTCCTGTACGGTGCAGCTGCCGTCCCCGTTCAAGGTAACTTCGATATGCGTACAATATCCCGCCAACGCTTCGTCGATAGAGTTATCCACGACCTCGTGCACGAGGTGGTGCAAGCCCTTTGCGTCGGTGGAGGAAATATACATACCGGGGCGCTTACGAATGTGTTCCAAGCCGTCGAGGACTTGTATTTGTTCCGCGCCGTATTCGCCTTCTACTCTTTCCGCCATTTTTTACTTCTCCCTAAACCGCTTTCCCTTTTATAAAAGGGAAAATCGTTATTTTACTCCTCCATTATACCACTTTTTTTGAAAAAAGTATACCGTTTGACGGCAAAAAATCAAAATCTTTTCCCGCAAAACCCAAAATAAGGACGTGATTTTTTGCTCCGCGCCGTCTTTGCCGTCAAAATCGCGTGATTTTATCCGCTTTGTATAATTACACGGCAAAAAGAAAAGCCCCGTTAAAACGGGGCGATTTTTCGCTGAGATCTACGCGGCGTAGGAATCGTATACCGCCTTCAAGCGGTGGGGGTAGTCGGTCATGATGCCGTCCGCGCCGATCTCGATCAGGTGGCGCATCTCCTCCTCGTCGTTGATCGTCCAATAGTGAACGGCGAGATTGTGCTTGTGCGCCGCGTTCACCAGCTTTTTGGTCGCGAGATCAAGACCCATTTCCTCGGTGGGCAATTGGAATACGCAAATATTATCTCCGAAGAAGAGGTCCAAATTCAAAAGCTGTAACACGAAAAACTTGGTTACGCCGTTCGTCGCGGGGGAATACATAAATTCCGCAGGCACCTTGCCCGCCTTTTGCCAAGCTTGGAATTCCGCGTAAAGCTCCTCGTGAAAGCTCGCCAACACCACCCGATCGAACGCGTCGTGCTTTTCGAGAAGGGCGATCACCGCGCGGAACGCCGTCAAGCCCAGCTCGCCCGATTGCTTGATCTCCACGTTGACGCGGTTTTCGGGAAAAGCGACGAGAAGCTCTTCGAGGGTGGTCGCGAGGAACACCCGTTCGTGCCGGGGGGAAACGCCGTCGGGATAGGGTACGTCGGTGGGGTATTTCTCCGCGCCGTCCGCGCCCTTGAAGCGTACGCGTTCGCCCGAAAGCGTTTGATCCTCCGTGGGGTTGGTGTAGCCGAAATCCACCTCTTGAGCGATGAGGTCGGCGTAATTCCAGTCCGCGATCGCGCCCGTTACGTTCGTTTTCCTGTCCAAGGTGGTGTCGTGGGACAAGATCACCACGCCGTCCTTGGTGACGCTCACGTCCGTTTCCATCATCACGTTTTTATCCACGCTGTACGCGTTGTAGAACGCCTCGAGCGTGTTATCGGGAAATTCCTTGTTGCCGCCGCCGTGCGCGATCAACAGGGGCATATCCCCCGACTTTCGCATAGGGTTGTCCCCCTCGTAGTTTTTGAAGCGGGGAAAGATCGCCAGCACCGTATACGCGAGCGTAAGGCACGCAAGCGCGATACCGACGATCCTCCAAATTTTTTTCGTCCTTGCTTTCATAGTCCTTTTCCTTTATCGCCACGTTTCTCTCGCGAGCGCCAACACCTCGCCGATAGAGCTTGCTCGGAACATTTTTTCCTTGAACGCCGCCGCGCCGCGCTCGCCCTTGGAATAGAACGCCGCCATCTTACGCATAAACACGGTGGTAAAGCGTTCGTCGCATACCTGCATAGTCCATTCGAGCTGTTTTTCGAACATCGTCAGCTTGCTTTCTCTCGGCGTGCCCGTCAAATCGCAAAAAATTTGCGGATCGAACAGCGCCGCGCGCGCCACCATAACGCCGTCCGCGCCCGTTCGGGCGATCAGCGCTTCCGCGTCCGCGTTCGAGAACACGCCGCCGTTGGCGATCACGGGAATATCCACGGCGTTTTTCGCTTTTTCGATCTCCGAAAAGTTGACCTCGCCTGCGTAAATTTTGTCCTTCGTCCTGCCGTGCACGGTGATCGCGGCTGCGCCTGCGCCTGCCATACGCTTGGCAAATTCCGCGGTCACGAGCTTGTCCGCGCAAATACCGATACGAAACTTAACGGTGATTATCTTGCCGCTTTTGACGCACGCTTTGACGAGCCTTTCCGCCAAGAGGGGATCTTCGAGGAGCGCGCTGCCCTCGCCGTTTTTGTATATCTTGGGCACCGGACAGCCCATATTGATATCCACGATGGGGAAGGGGGCAAGCTTTTCGTGCTCGCACGCGGCGCGCATGATCTCCGGCTCGCTGCCGAAGATTTGCGCCGCGCAAACGCCCTCCTTTTCGTCCGTATATAAGAGCGCCTGCGTGTTTTCGCTGCCGTATTTTAAGCCCTTTGCGCTCACCATTTCCGTATAGCAAAGCCCCGCGCCGTACTCCTTGCAAAGGCGGCGCAAGGGGTAGCTCGTATACCCTGCCAAGGGCGCTAATAGAATATTGTTCGGTATCGTTACGTTGCCGATTTGTATAGAATGTAAAGTCATAAGCTTATTCGTCGGCAGGGTTGATCATATCGAAAAACTTGATCAAGAAGCCCGAAACGGGGAAGCTCGCTTGGATGATAATGATAATGAGTAAAAGCTGCGGCAAGCTGAAATCGACCGTCGACCAGCCCTCGAAGATGAACTCGCCGAGAAGCGGCACGCTGACGACCAAGATACAAAGGAACGCCGAAAGCACGTACAGGCAAACGCGCACGATATTAAAGGGCTGACAAATACGGTAGAGCATTACGAGCCCCGTAAAGGTGAGCGAGATCATCATGATCGCTTGGTATTCGATGGTTTCCGCGCCCGCGCCGTCGATAAAGCCGAAGGTCGAAGCAAGAGAGGTCTTGCTGATGGTGTGCAGGGTCAAGATGCCCATTGCCATCGTAAGCGCCCCGGGGATCGCGCGGCTTAGCACGAAGGGTATGAATTTGCCCTTGACGCGGTTGGTGTTGGGCTGTAAGGACAGCACGAACGAGGGGATCGCGCTGACGAACATTTCGTACATCATCATATTGTTCGTCGTGAAGAAATACTTCGTGCCCAGCAAAATACAGGTCACCGCCAAGATCAGGGTGAGCAGCGTTTTCATAATGTAAAGCGACGAGGAGTTTTTAATGTTATTGATAACTCGCCGTCCCTCGTTTACGATCTTGGGCATAGAGCTGAAGTTGTTGTCCTGTAAAACGAGGTTGGAAACGTTTCTCGCCGCGTCGCTGCCCGAAGCCACCGAAACGGCGCAGTCCGCCTCCTTCATTGCCAAAATATCGTTTACGCCGTCCCCCGTCATAGCTACGGTGTTGCCCGCGCTCTTGATAGAGCGTATCAGGATCGCCTTTTGTTCGGGCGTTACCCGTCCGAATACGGTGTATTGGTTCGCCGCGTTTTCCACCTCGATATCCGAAAGCCCCTCCAAGGAGATGAAGTGCGCCGCGTTTTTGATGCCCGCTCTCCTTGCGACCTCCGATACGGTCACGGGGTTGTCGCCCGAAATGACCTTGACGGCGACCTCGTTTTCCTTAAACCAACGAATGGTGTCGATAGCGTCGGGTCGGATATTGTCCGAAAGGGTCAAAATGGCGACCGCCTTTAATCCCACGGGAATTTTATCCCCTTGAATTTGTCCCGACGAGTGGGCGATAACGAGCACGCGAAGCCCCATTTGCGCGTATTGCTTCACGATCTTGTCGATACGGATAGGCATGGGCTTTAACACGAATTCGGGCGCGCCCATAACGAAAGTACCCACGCCCTCGAACGTGACCGCCGAAAGCTTTCTTGCGGACGAGAACGGCAGGGTGGCTACGGGGGTGAGCGCCGTGGAATGACCGAAGCGCTCGTAGAGCGCGATCGAGGTCTGGTTGTTGTCGTTCAAGGAAGCGAGCATAGAGCCCAAAATATCGTCTATGCCGTACTCCGTATTGTTATTGAGCAGGATACAATCGCTTACCTTCATACGTCCGTCGGTGATCGTGCCCGTCTTGTCCAAGCACAGCACGTTGACGCGCGCGAGCATTTCCAAGGAGTACATATCCTGTACCAAGGTGTTGTATTTGGCGAGCCGTATCATACCCACGGACAGCGCTACGGTGGTGAGGAGCAAGAGTCCCGAGGGGATCATGCCGATCACGACCGAAGCCGTCTTTTGAATGGTGGTGGAAAGCGCTCCCTTGCCGTCCTCGTGGACGAGGGTGTTCCAAAAGCCGCCCGATTGGACGAATTGCGACCATTCCATACCCGAAGCCTTGAAGTTGGTGAAGAACATAAAGATCGCCACGGGGATAATGATAAGACCGATGATCTTGATGAACAAGGTAATCGAGTTCATGATCTCCGAGTTGGGGCGCTTATATTTTTTCGCGCGCGCCGTCAGCTGACTGACGTAGGTGTTGTCGCCCAGCTTATCCACGCGCACGGCGATCCTGCCGCTCGCGACGAAGGAGCCTGCGTACACGAAATCGCCGTCCTCCTTTTTAATGGGGACGGATTCGCCCGTAAGCAGCGATTCGTTCAGCTCCGCCGTGCCCTCTACGGCAATACAGTCGGCGGGGACCTGTTGCCCTGCGGAGAGGATCAAAATATCGTCGAGAACGATATCCTCCACGGGGATATCCAACCGCTCGCCGCCGCGCACCACCTTTGCCGTGGGGGAGGAAAGAATGGACAGCTTGTCTATCTTCCGCTTGGCGCGGATCTCCTGTACGATACTGACGACGATATTGCAAAGGAAGATAAGTACGAACGTGAACTGCGAAAAGGGCGCGTGCGCGATAAGCAGCGCAAGCGCGGCAAGCAAGCACAGCAGGTTGAAGAAGGTGCAAATATTGCCGATAAAAATACTCCGATAGGTCTTGGAATATTTTTTGCCCGTCTTGTTGACGAGCCCCTTTTCCACGCGCTCCGCCACCTGGGTCTTGGAAAGTCCCTCGTTCGCGTCCGCGTTAAAGCGGCGGATATCCACTTCCGCCTGCGGCGATTTTTTCTTGCGGAAAAGATCGAGGATATTTTTCTTCTCCTTGACCTCCGCGGTATTCTTTTTTTCTTGGACGGGCTGGGGCGCGGTCTTTTTCACCTCGTCCGTCCGCTTCTCTTTTTTCATATTTTTTACTCCGTAAAAAGCTACGCGTTTCCACTATTATAGCATACGGGCAAAAAAATTACAAGTTTTTTGCGGAATTTTTCGGTGAAATTCGCGTGGAGAGTTAGCTTTTAATTGCTTTTAAGAAAAAAAAGTTGTATAATGTTAATGGCTTTGTTCAACGTTCGGTTGATTTTTGCCTATAAAGTACGCGACCTTGTTTTTTATTCGTCTTGCTTGTATTTTATAAACGGCATATTCTCAACGGCTCGTTGCAACGCAGCCATTA
This sequence comes from Clostridia bacterium, assembly GCA_017471785.1. GTDB lineage: Bacteria > Bacillota > Clostridia > Christensenellales > Borkfalkiaceae > Scatosoma. The sequence continues at coordinate 10,776 of JAFURP010000005.1, forward strand.
TGAAAAAACAAAGGTTTTTTGAGGTGCAGTATGATCGATATCAATCTCGTTCGGAGCAATCCCGAACTCGTAAAGGAAAATATCAAAAAGAAATTCCAAGACGCAAAATTGCCCTTGGTGGACGAAGCCGTCGAGCTCGATACCAAGCGCCGCGCGCTCATTGCCGAGGGGGACGCTTTAAGAGCGGCGAGAAACACCCTCTCCAAGCAGGTGGGTATGCTGATGAAAGAGGGAAAAAAGGCGGAAGCGGAGGAAGTGAAAGCCAAGGTAAAGGCGGACGCGGACAGGCTCTTGGAGCTCGAAAAGGAAAGCGAGGAGGTGGAAGCGGCGCTCAAAAGAGTAATGATGTCCATTCCCAACATCATCGCCGACGACGTGCCTTTGGGTAAGGACGATTCCGAGAACGTAGAGCTTCAACGCTTCGGCGAGGCGAAAACGCCCGATTTCGAGGTGCCCTATCATTTGGATATTTTGGAAAAGCTGGACGGTATCGACGTCGATTCCGCACGTCGTACCTCGGGACAGGGCTTCTACTATTTGACGGGGGATATCGCCCGTTTGCACTCGGCGGTACTCACCTACGCGCGCGATTTTATGATCGATAAGGGCTTCACCTACGTCATTCCGCCCTATATGATCCACGGCGACGTCGTTTCCGGCGTTATGAGCTTTGCCGAAATGGAAAATATGATGTATAAGATCGAGGGGGAGGATTTGTACCTTATCGGTACCTCCGAACACTCTATGATCGGTCGTTTTATGGGACAAATCATCGACGGGGACAAGCTGCCCTTGACCTTGACGAGCTATTCCCCCTGCTTTAGAAAGGAAAAGGGGGCGCACGGTATCGAGGAGCGCGGCATCTACCGTATCCATCAATTCGAAAAGCAGGAAATGGTCGTCGTTTGCCGTCCCGAGGAGAGCGAGGAATGGTATGAAAAGCTTTGGAGCTACACCGTAGAGCTGTTCCGTTCCCTCGATATCCCCGTAAGACAGCTGGGCTGCTGCTCGGGCGATCTTGCCGATCTGAAATATAAGAGCTGCGACGTGGAGGCTTGGAGTCCCCGTCAGCAAAAATATTTCGAGGTGGGGTCCTGCTCCAACCTCACGGACGCGCAGGCGCGCCGCTTGGCTATCCGCTATAAGGACAAGGACGGCAAAGCCAAGCTCGCGCACACCCTCAACAACACGGTGGTCGCGCCTCCCCGTATGCTGATCGCGTTCGTCGAGAACCATTTGCAAGCGGACGGCAGCGTGACTATTCCCAAGGTATTACAGCCTTATATGGGCGGTAAAGAAGTTATTACTCCGAAGAATTAAAATTAAAAAGACCGCAAACGCGGTCTTTTTATAAGGGAAACGGTTGTATGAAGTACTTATTTTTCGATATCGAATGTGCCGGCGTATTCAAAAACGTGGCGAAAATTTGTGCGTTCGGCTATTGCCTGACGGACGAACGCTTTCGCATACTCGAAAAAGAGGATATCCTCATCAATCCGCAGGGGGGCTTTCATCTCACCGACCGCAAGGGCACGCAGGGGCTCGTGCTTCCCTATAAATACGAGGATTTCAAAAATTATCCCACCTTTTCCGACCTTGCGGACGGGATATACAAATTGTTGCAGGACGAGGATACCCTCGTTTGCGGACACGCTTCGATGAACGACGTGAAGTATCTCAATTTGGAGAGCAAACGCTTCCATTTGCCTTCGTTTTGCTTCGCGTTTGCGGACACGCAATTTTTATATATGAACAAGATCGGGGAATTTTCCCGTCAATTCGGCTTGGGCGCGATCGCCAAGGAGCTGGGCGTGGAGTTTACCCCCCACCGCGCCGTGGACGACGCGTACGCGACTATGCGCGTAGCGCAGGCTATGTGCGAAGCGGAGGGCTTGACCTTATCCGCGCTTTTGGAAAAGTATCAAATCACCCTCGGCAGAATAGAGGATTACGAGGTTGCCCAAACCACCTCCGTTGCGTTTGAAAGCTACCGCGCGGAAAAGGACAGGGCGAGGGAAAAGCGGGACAGGCAGCGCGCCGAATTTCATATCTTTGCCGACCGCGCAAAGCGCAGACGTGCAAAGGACGGGAAGCTGAAAAACAAGAGCGTTTGCTTTTCTCATTCCTTGGAGCTTGCCACCGAGCTTGCCGAGCGGCTGCTGCTCGCTGCGTTCGCGCAGGGGGCGCGTATCACCTACCGCGCGGAGGAATGCGATATCTATTTGTGCTTCGAGGGGGAGAGCGGTCAGCGCTTGCAATCGGCGACGGCGCGCGGCGCGAAGCTCCTTACGCCCACGGCGTTCGAGGCCTATTTAGAGGAATAAAAAGATGGATAGATTGCCCAGGGCTTTTATCGAAAGAATGAAAAAACAGCTTCCCGAATCGGAACGGGAGGCGTTTTTTGCCGTGTACGGAAAAAAGCCGTTCAAGGGCGTACGGTTAAATCCCTTGAAGGGGGAGGTCGAAAAGATCGCTTCCCTTTTGCCCTTTTTGTCCAAGCGCGTGCCGTGGGAGGAGAACGGGTATTATACCGACCTTGAAAAAGTAGGCGCCTCCCCCTTTCATCACGCGGGGCTGTTTTATTCGCAAGAGCCGTCCGCCACGTGCGCCGCGCCTTTGTTGGAGGTGCAAAAAGGAGAGCGGGTGCTCGATTTATGCGCCGCTCCGGGCGGGAAGAGCACGCAGCTTGCCGCGGCGATGCGGGGAGAGGGGATCCTCGTCGTCAACGAGCCCTTTTCCGCCCGCGCGAAAATTTTGTCGCAAAATATCGAGCGTATGGGCGTAAAAAACGCCGTCGTAGCTTGCGAAACGCCCGAAAAGCTCTCCGCACGGTTTGCGGCGTACTTCGATAAAATTTTGATCGACGCGCCCTGCTCGGGCGAGGGAATGTTCCGAAAGAACGCGGAGGAGGCGCTCGGGGAATGGAGCGAGGAGAACGTCGCCCTTTGCGCCCAGCGGCAAAAGCGTATCTTGGACGAGGGTACGAAAATGCTCGCCGCAGGGGGCAGGCTCGTCTACTCCACCTGCACCTTTTCGGAGGAGGAGGACGAGGGGCAGGTACGCGACTACTTGGCTTCGCACCCCGAAATGCGGCTGATAAAAACGGAAAAATTATACCCCCACAAGGTGGAGGGCGAGGGGCATTTCGCCGCGCTGTTCGAAAAGCTCGAGGGGGAACGGCGACGCGATTTGCGTCTTGTAAAGCCGCGGGTATCGCAAGCGAGCGAGCGTGCGTACAGGGAGTTTGAAAGGGCGCTTTTCCACGCGCCGCTCGCGCGAAATTTGCACGAGGTGAACGGCGTTTTGTACGAGCTGCCGCAGGGGGTATTCGAGTGGCAGGGCTTGCAGGTACTGCGCGTGGGCTTGCGGCTGGGCGAGGCGAAGGGCGGTCGGTTCGAGCCGTCGCACGCGCTTTGTATGAGCGTAAGGAAAGCCGATTGCAAACGGGCGGTGGAGCTTGAACGGGACGATCCGCGCGTGGAAAAATATTTGCGCGGCGAAACGGTGCAAGCGGAGATCGCAAACGGTTGGTGCTTGGTATGCGTTTCGGGGTATCCGTTGGGCTGGGGCAAGGCGGTCGGCGGCGTGGTGAAAAACCATTTGCCCAAGGGTCTGCGGAGGCTTTGAGCGCGTGGAAAAAAGCGGTTGTTTAGAAAGGGCGTTTTGCGGTTACAATAATATATATGGAAAAGTATACGGATAAAATTATGACAAGAACGAATATTCTCCCCGTCATCCCCCTGCGCGGCAGGGTGGCGTTTCCCCATAACCTCATCTCCTTCGAGGCGGGCAGGGAAATGACCTTGAAGGCCATCGAAAGGGCTTCGCTCACCGAGGACAAGCAGGTGCTCGTTTGCACGCAAAAGGTCACCGAGCAGGACGATATCGCGGCGAGCGATTTCTATCCCGTCGGGTGCGTTGCGAGGATCAAGCAAATTTCCCGTATCCCGGGGGGCGCGGTACGCGTCGTGTGCGAGGGGTTATACCGCGCTCGTGCGCGCGAGATCGGCGCGGACGAGGGGTATTTTTGCGCCGTGGCGGACGAGATGGAGATCAAGCGGGGCGATTACGTTTTGGAGGAAGCGTATTTGCGTACGGCGAAAGCGATCGTCAAGGAAGCGTTTTCCGACAACGGGAAATTCCCCAAGGAAACCCTGCTGAAAATGGAGCGCTGTCAGGACGCGGACGAATATATGGATATCGCGTTTTTCGCTATGCGCGTGAAGCTGGAGATCAAACAGCAAAGCTTGGAGGAAACGGATATCGTCAAGCGCTTACAGCTTTTAGAGCGGTGCTTGAACGACGAGCTGGAGATCGCCAAGCTGGAAAAGAAGATCAGCGCGTCCGTGCGCCAAAGCATCGATAAATCGCAAAAGGAATATTTCCTGCGCGAACAGCTCAAAGCCATTCACACCGAGCTTGGCGACAACGGCAAGGAGGAGGACGAATACCGCGCAAAGGTGCTTGCGGCGTGTTTGCCGCAGGAGCTGGAGGTCAAGTGCCTCAAAGAGGTGGACAGGCTGGGTAAAATGCAAAGCTCCGCGCCCGAATACACCGTGATCGTCAACTATCTCGATCAAGTGCTTTCCCTGCCTTGGACGGCGGAAACGGCGGATACCGAAAGCTTGGAGGATTGTGAAAGGGTGCTCGAAGCCGATCATTTCGGCTTGGACAAGATCAAGGAGCGCATTTTGGAATACCTCGCCGTGTTGAAGCTGACGGGGAGTATGAAAGCGCCCATCCTGTGCCTCGTAGGCCCTCCCGGGGTAGGCAAGACGAGTATCGCGCAATCGATCGCACGCGCCTTGGGACGCAAATTCGTGCGTATGAGCCTTGGCGGCGTGCGCGACGAGGCGGAGATCCGCGGACACCGTCGCACCTATATCGGCGCAATGCCCGGGCGTATTATGTACGGCATGAAAAACGCTGGCTCGATCAATCCCGTGTTCCTGCTCGACGAGATCGACAAGATCACTTCGGATATGCACGGCGACCCTGCGGCGGCGCTGTTGGAGGCGCTCGATCCCGAGCAAAATTCCACCTTCCGCGACCGCTTTATCGAATACCCGTACGATTTGAGCAAGGTGCTCTTTATCGCGACGGCAAATTCGCTCGAAACCATTCCCGCGCCCCTGCGCGACAGAATGGAGATCATAGAGCTTTCGGGCTATACGCTGGAAGAAAAGGTGGAGATAGGCAAGCGGTATCTCGTGCCCAAGCAGCTTGCGGCGAACGGCTTGACGGACGAGGCGGCGGAATTTTCGAGCGCCGCGCTCGGGTTTATGGTCGAGGGCTATACGCGCGAGGCGGGCGTGCGCTCGTTGGAACGCACGATCGGTTCGGTATGCCGCAAGATCGCGGTAAAACGGGCGAAGAACAAAAAGTCGTCCCGTCAAAAGGTGGACGCGGCGGCGGTGAAAACGCTGATCGGCGCGCCCAAATTTACGATCGACGAAGCGGCGCTCGCGCCCCAAGTGGGCGCGGCGGTAGGGCTTGCTTGGACGGCGGTGGGCGGCACGACTCTCACCGTGGAGGCCGTTACCCTTTCGGGTAAGGGCGAGGTCAAGCTAACGGGAAAATTGGGCGAGGTGATGAAGGAGTCGGCGCTTGCCGCGCTCGGCTATATCCGCTCGCACGCCGAGGAATACGGTATCGATAAGGAGCTATTCGCCAAGACGGACCTGCATATCCACGTGCCCGAGGGGGCTACGCCCAAGGACGGACCGAGCGCGGGTATCACGATGGCGACGGCGGCGTTGTCCGCGTTTACGGGCGCAAAGGTGCGCGGCGATCTGGCAATGACGGGCGAGATCACCTTGCGCGGCAAGGTGTTGCCCATCGGCGGCTTAAAGGAAAAGGCGCTCGCGGCGCGGCGCGTTGGGATCAAGACGGTCGTCGTTCCCCAAGGCAACGAAAAGGACTTGGCAGGCTTGCCGAGCGTGCTGAAAGAGGAGGTGCAATTCCTGCCCGTAAGCGACGTTAAGGAGGTATTCGAGGTCGCCTTTATCAAGGAGGAAAAAGCCAAGACGGCAAAGCCGCGCAAAAAGGCGGAGGCGAAGCCTATGCCCGTACTGCCGCAAAGAAACGGAGACCGCGACGGTATGCGTTGTAAGAAATAGAGGGACACCATGTACGAAACGAACGATAAAAATCCGTTGATCATCAAAAACGCGACCTTTATCACTTCGGCGGCGCGCGCGGAGCAGTTTATCACGCCCGATAAGCCGATGATCGCGGTGTGTGGAAAATCCAACGTGGGCAAAAGCTCGTTTATCAATATGCTCGCGAATAGAAAAAAGCTCGCTAAAACGAGTAGCGAGCCCGGGCGCACGCGGCTTGTGAACTATTTTGATTTCGGGGAGTTTATCCTTGCCGATCTACCCGGGTACGGCTTTGCGCGCGTTTCCAAGACGGAAAAGGAAAAATGGGCGAAAACGCTGGAGGCGTTCTTTAAGAAAAAGGAGCATATCGCGCACGTGTTTATGCTCGTGGATTCCCGCCACGATCCCACCGCCGACGACGTGCAAATGATGGAGTTCTTGCATTTCCACGTCCTGCCCTTCTCGGTGACGCTTACCAAGGCGGACAAGCTTTCGCGTATGAAGCTCAAGGAACATATCAAGGCGATCGCCGCCGATCTCTATCTCGGCGAGGGCAACCTCATCGCCACGAGCGCGCAAACGGGCTTGGGCAAAGCGGAGGTGCTTTCTAAAATTCGATCGGTCATCGAGCAATCCAAGCTCGGGGGCGATACGGAGGAAACGGACGGGGAAGCGTAAAACGCTTACAATATATAATAATAAAAGACGGTCGTATCGACCGTCTTTCGTCGTTTTATTCCGCGGCAATTTCCCGTTTTTTGCGCTTTCCCAAATATCCTTTTTTATGCATTACGATATAGAACGCGAGTATTTGCATAGCCCCCGACAGTATCCAAGTGACGGGATACACGATATATACGAGCAGGATCGTGCGCGTGGGAAGATAGGGATAGATGAAGGTCAAATAGATCACGCGGACGACGCAGGTGAACAACAGGTTGATGAGCATGGGGAAGAAGGAATAGCCCATACCCCGAAGCGCCGCGCCGTAGGAATACATAAGGCTCATCAAGCATTGCATCGCGGCGAGGACGGACATTCGCTTGATCGCCCATTCGATCACCGCGGGGTCGGAATTGTAGATCATACAAATATACTTGCCGAACAGCGTGCACAGTCCGCCGTAGAAGCCCTGTATGGCGGCGCAAACGAACAACCCCGCGCCCACGATACGGTGTACGCGCTCGGGTTTTTTCGCACCCATATTTTGTCCGACGAAGGTCACAACCGATTTTTCCACGGAGGAGGCGAACGCGTCGCAGACCGTGTCGATATTCGAGGCTACCGTATTGCCGGCGATCGCCGTTTGCCCGTAGGCGTTGACGGACGATTGCACGAGCAGGTTGGACAGGGAGAAAAAGCAGGAGCTGAGCCCCATAGGGATTCCGATCCCGAGGATCTTTTTCGTTTGCGTTTTGTAAAATCTCGTCTTGCGGATAGAATAGCCTATCCCGTACTTTTCGCGCCGCAGATCGAACACGATCCAAACGGCGGCGACGTATTGCGAAAGGGTAGTGCCCAGCGCCACGCCGATCACGTGCCAATGGAAAAAGATAACGGTCGCCGCGTTGATAACGACGTTCAGCACGCCTGAAACGAACAAATAATACAGCGGCTTGCGCGTTTCGCCCACGCCGCGCATAAGCGCCGCGCCGAAATTGTAGACCATCATTGCCGGCGCGCCGAGGAAATAAATTTGCATATAGACGGTCGAATAATCGATAATTTCCGACGGCGTATCGATCGCCGTGAGAATGGGTTTGGCAAGGAAAAGTCCCGCGACGAGCACGATCAAGCCGCTCGTAAAGGAAAGCGCCATAGCGCTATGCACCACCTTGTGCTTGCGCGTTTCGTCCTTGGCGCCGTACGCGTTCGCCATCGCCACGTTTGCGCCGATAGAGATACCGATAAACAAATTGACGATCAAATGCACGGTGGAGGAGGTCGCGCCCACCGCCGCTTGATATTGCGAGCCGCCGAACTGCCCCACGATAGCGATATCCGCCGCGTTGAACAACACCTGTAACAAAGTGGCGAGCGCCATCGGGATCGAGAACAGGATCAGCTTTTTTAAGACCCTGCCGCTCGTAAAATCCGTTTTTTCCTTTGTAAGCTTTTCCATAAAAAACCTCGGAAATATGCAAGACGGTCAAAGGCTTGACCGTCTTTTACTGTGGTTATTTTTTCTCGTTTTCTTGCGCCTGCCGTTGCGGTTGCGCTTGGCTTATCTGCGGCTGCGGATAGTTCGGTTGCGGGAAATAGGGCGGCGTGAACGGCGGCAACGGAACGGGGGGATTTTGCAAAAACTGTATCGGTTGCATAGGCTGCAACGGCTGCACGTTTTGCGGTTGTTGCATAGGCTGCATAGGCTGCATAGGCTGTACGGGTTGCATGGGCTGCGGCAGGGTCGGATAGGGGCTTGCGTATCCGTCCGTTTGCGCGGGCTTTTCGGGCGCTTGCGCGACGATCGGCTCGTCGAAGCGCGTGTGCTTTACGCGCCATTTTTCCAGCTTCACGGGCAGCCAAAGCCCGTAGATACCGAGAGTGACGATCGTAAGAAGCAGCCACTTGAAGCAGTTGCCGAAAAGCTGTACGCCCTTGCCGTCGAACAGGAGGCGTTTGCCCTCGAGCTTGGTGTGCTTTGCCTGCCATCTGTATACCATACACGCTGCCCAAGGCGCGCCGAGCGTCAGGGTGATTACGGTGATAAGCGCCGCCAAAAGGTGGATACCGAGATAACCGAGCATACCGCCGTCGAAGTGGGAAGCGTTGGGTCGTTGCTTCGTAGCTTTTTCCATTTTTTCTCTCTCCCTACGTTTATATTTACATTATTATACTACAAAAAAATACGGCTGTCAATATTTGAAAAGGGGCGGTAAAAATTTTTTCAACGAAAAGAGCGCGAAAAAAGTCGTGTGAAAATTTTTTCACGGAAAATAGACAAATAATTTTCGAAAGTATTGCCCAAAATTATTGACGAATAAAAAAAAGTGTGGTAGAATAGTACGTGGACAAGCAGGGTTGTCAATTTTTTCCGCTTGCCCAAAAACGGATACAAAATAATTTTTTCATATTTGGAGGAACTCTATTATGGCAAACGTAAAAGTTGCAATCAACGGTTTCGGTCGTATCGGCCGTCTTGCGTTCAGACAGATGTTCGGTGCGGAGGGCTACGAAGTAGTCGCTATCAACGACCTTACCAGCCCCACCATGCTCGCGCACCTTTTGAAGTACGATTCCGCACAGGGCAGATATGCTCTTGCCGATACCGTATCCGCGGACGAAACGAACAGCACCATCACCGTAAACGGCAAGACGATCAAGATCTACGCCGAAAAAGACGCGGCGAACTGCCCTTGGGGCGAATTGAACGTAGACGTAGTGCTCGAATGCACCGGTTTCTACACGTCCAAGGCTAAATCGGAAGCGCACATCAAAGCAGGCGCGAAGAAAGTCGTTATTTCCGCTCCCGCAGGCAACGACCTTCCCACCGTCGTTTACAGCGTAAACGAAAAGACGCTCACCAAAGCGGATACCATCATCTCCGCGGCGTCCTGCACCACCAACTGCCTTGCTCCCATGGCGAACACCCTCAATAAGCTTTCCAAGATCAAGAAGGGTTATATGACGACGATCCACGCTTACACGGGCGACCAAATGGTACTCGACGGCCCCCACAGAAAGGGCGACCTTCGTCGTGCGCGTGCGGCGGCTGAAAACATCGTTCCCAACTCCACGGGCGCGGCGAAAGCGATCGGCTTGGTTATCCCCGAGCTCAACGGCGTTTTGGACGGTTGCGCGCAACGCGTTCCCGTTTGCACCGGTTCGCTTACCCAACTCGTAGCAATTTGCGAGGGCGAGGTTGACGCGGCTACGGTAAACGCGGCGATGAAAGCGGCGGCTTCCGCTTCCTTCGGCTACACCGAAGAAGAGCTCGTTTCCTCCGATATCATCGGTATCACCTACGGCTCGCTCTTCGACGCTACGCAAACGAAGTGTATGCCTATGGGCGACGGTACGACCCTCGTGAAAGTCGTTTCTTGGTACGACAACGAGAACTCCTACACCAGCCAAATGGTCAGAACGATCAAATACTTCGCAGAGCTTTAAGCTTTATAAAAACGGAGAATGCGCGGCGCAACGGAAGTTGCGCCGCGTTTTATCGTATCGTCATTGCGTTCAGCTTTCTTACTATTGTCATTACGAGCCGTCGCAGACGGCGTGGTAATCTCATAGAAATAATTCCAAAAAAATTTTCGAAAGGGCTGTGGATAACTTGACACGGGGGGGGGGTATGATATAATACTTTTTGATAGAAATAAAATCAAGGAGTATTATAGCTATGAAAAAATTATTGGCATTATCGTTGGCTTTTAGCGCGTGCTTTGCGCTCGCGGCTTGCGAGGACGAAGAAACGCCTACGCCTCCCGTGCACGAACATTCGTACGCGAGCGAGTGGAGCAAGGACGCGGATAACCATTGGCACGCTTGTACGGGCACGGATTGCACCGAGGCTTCGGACAAGGCGGCGCATACTTGGAACGACGGCGAAATTACAACGCAACCGAGCGCGAGTGCGGACGGCGTGAAAACGTTTACCTGCACCGTCTGCACGCAGACGAAAACGGAGAGCGTTGTATATGTACCTACTCCATCGGAAATATGGCAAAACGCTTTTGATAATTCCAAAATTACGAATTGTACGGTTAGACTTGAAGACCCGTCAAACGGCACCATTCTCTATAAGGTCGCGACGATTGACGGAGATCGCGTCGTGCATTTGTCGAATAGTTCGGGTATGAACTATTATCTCGTATATACCGCTGACGGAAAGTACGTTGCGTATATGAAGAGTGGCGAGGATTGGACGAAACAAGAATTCGATCAGCCGATAAGCGTGTTTGAAATGTGTTCGTCCTATGCCGCCGTATGCCCGAATTTCGGCGCGTATTTTACCGAATTTGAATATGACGAGGCGACGGGGTCTTATATTTTTAACGGAGTAGAAGACGTGGACGAGCTCCAAACCAACGATATAATGACGACCAGCACGGCAAAATATTATAACGCCGCCGTTAAAATAGTCGACGGTAAACTCGTACAGGTTACGTCAAGTATGTCGGGACAAAACGGAAAAACGGATGTTGTGTATTTTGAAAATTACGGCATGACGGTTATCGAACTGCCGACGGTCGATTAACGAAAGGAAGGATAAAAAAACGACGGGAGAAAACGCGGTGCAACGGAAGTTGCGCCGCGTTTTCTCGTGCTGTCATTGCGTTCGGCGTTCTTACTATTGTCATTGCGAGCGAAACGAAGTGGAGCGTGGCAATCTCCTATAAATTTAACCGTATTCATTCCTTACAATATAAGGAATTGGCGTGCATTTCGGGCGTTTTCAAAAAAAATTAAAAAAAATAAAAAAAATTGAAAAAACCCGAGCAAAACAGCTTGACTTAAATTTCGTTTCATAATACAATAAATAGGCAAGTTGCGGAAAGAGCGCGAAAAGCTTCGTTTTTCCCCGTTAGTTGAACGGCTTTTCAAACGAAAACCGACGCTTGTAACACAAAACAAAATAAACGAAAATACACACGAAATAAGGAGTAACATTATGAAAACCTATATGGCGCACGCCGAAACGGTTGAAAGAAAATGGTACGTCGTGGACGCTGAGGGACAAACGCTCGGTCGTCTTGCTACCAAAGTCGCCGCCGTTCTTCGCGGAAAGCATAAACCTACCTTCACCCCCAACGTTGATACGGGCGATTTCGTAATCGTTATCAACACCGACAAGGTCGTGCTTACGGGCAAGAAGTTGGAGGATAAATATTATAGATATCACACCGCGTATATCGGCGGTTTGAAAGAGATCCCTTACAAGAAATTGATGGCGGAAAAGAGCGACCTTGCCGTATACGAAGCGGTTAAGGGTATGCTTCCCAAAAACAGCCTTGGCAGAGCGATGATCAAGAAGCTCCGCGTTTACAAGGGTGCGGAACACAACCACGCGGCGCAAAAACCCGAAGCGTTGAAACTTGACTAAGGAGAGGATTGAATTATGGCAAAAGCAAACGTAAAAAAGAAGCTTCAATTCTGGGGTACGGGCAGAAGAAAGAAAGCGATCGCTCGCGTTCGTCTTATCCCCGGCGGTAACGGCACCATCGTTATCAACGATCGCGCTTTTGAAGATTACTTCCCTCAAGGCACTTTGCAATATATCGTAAAGCAACCGCTCGTTGCAGTAGACGTGGAAACGAAATACGACGTTATGGTCAACGTGATCGGCGGCGGCTACACGGGTCAAGCGGGCGCTATCCGTCTCGGCGTTGCTCGCGCGCTTTTGGAAGCGGAAGAAAACAGCCGTCCTACGCTTAAGGCGGCAGGCTTCCTCACTCGCGACCCTCGCGCAAAGGAAAGAAAGAAGTACGGCTTGAAGAAAGCTCGTCGCGCTCCTCAATTCTCGAAGAGATAATTTCAAAGAGCAAATCAAAAACGCACCGAACAGGTGCGTTTTTCTTTTACAATAAAACGAGTGGGGCTACCACTCGTTTTTTTAATATTCGTTTCTATCGTCCGTCCTGCCAAGTAAATAATCGACCGAAACGGTAAGGCAATCAGCCAATAAAACCAATTCGTCGTAGCTTGGGATATAGGAGTTTTTGAGCCATTGGGCAATGTTGTTTCGATGTATATGCGTTTTCTCGGCAAGCGCGTATATCGTTAAGTTCTTTTCCGCAAGCAATTCTCTCAATCGCGCTTGAAAGGTTTTAGGCGCAGAGGAGCGTTCGAAATATTCGTCGTCCGATTCGTTCAATAAATACTTTACGGACACGTTAAAGAAATCGGCGAGCTTGATCAAAGTACCCGTTTTCGGTATAATCCCGTAATTGTAAATTTTTGAAAAGGTTACGTACGTGATCCCGAGCTTCTCGGCGCATACCGTTTTCTTCTCCGTCGGCAATTCGCCGACCAGCTCGATAAATCTTTTTTGAAAAGCAATAGAAATAGACATAATAATTCCAAAAAACGTAATGATTATATAGACATTGTCGTTGCTTTATGATATAATATTTTTATTCGACGTTAGACAACGGATATATAATAATTGTCTTACTTTTCAAAAAAATCTATGCTTAATGAGGAAAAATTATGAGATATGGAATGCGAACGCAGTATATCAGGTATCAGTTATTAAAAGAGTTAAGCGAAATCGTTATACCTTGTAAAAGGGCGGAAAAAGAGCGGAGGAGGCAAGAGATGAAGGGACGAGAATGGTTTGTCGGAGGCTTAAACAAGTATTGATCGAAAGCAAGGAGGAGTTTTTGCAAGAGGCAAGGAGGTACGAGCTTTCCTTGGAGGAAACGTTTGCGGCGGCAAAAGTTGAATATCAAACGTTGCTGGATTGTTGCAAAAGACATATGCCTGTGAAAATATTGGAGGAAATAAAAGATCTACGCGTTTTTTGTTTGGGGTATACGAGTGCCAAGGTGAAAAATTTGTTGAATGATTTTGCGCGACGGCAAACGAAAAGATGGGAGTGCTTGAGCGCGTTGGGCGAGAATAATTCCGTGGAGGCGGAGGAAAAGCTTCGCGCCCGTGTAAGGGTTAAAAGTTTTAAGAGGTGCGTAATTCAAAAAATAGAGAAAACAAAGAGCGGCGTCGCTGTATGGTTAAAGGGTGTTGCAAATACCTATAAATTGCGCGTAAAAAAAGGGGAATTTTTGGAGGGGCGAGAGGATAGTAGGTTTTTAGAGGAGGCAAAGAATATCGTCGTAGCGAGCGAATTGTATTATGAGAAAAAAGCATACGAATTACAATTGCTCGTACGCAAAATACGTTATAAAAGCGGATTGCAAAAGTGTTGGTGCTTGACTTTGCGAGGGAAGAGCATAAAGGGAATGTAAAAACAGGGTGGAAAAGCCACCCTGTTTTTATAATCAGCGACCGCAGTTATTTTTTCAGCTTTCTCGCGCGCTTGTCGTGCGCTTCCATATATTGTAAGATGGCGGCTTGGGAGTGCGTTTCCTTTTCTACGGGCGGCGCGGTTTCGCTTGCCGCGCGTTCTGCCTGCGCTTCCGCGGTCGGCGGTTTTTCGCTTTCCGTGGTCGGCGGGTTGGGCGCGGAAGAGAGCATAGATTGTAAAAATTGTAAAATTCCGAAGCTTTCCAAGGACAAAAATCCTCCTTTTTGAAAATTTCACTTAAAAAAGCGGAAAAAACGGGGCGTTTTTGTTTGCTTTGATTTCCGTTTTGATATATAATAGAATATGCGTTAGAATAGTCGATAATGCCATTTTATATTTTCGCGAAAAAATTCGCGAAAAACGGGAAGGGCGGTATGGACAAACATTTCTTTTAAGGAGTCCTGTTATGAGGGATATGCACAAAAAAATCTTGAGTATCGCCTTGGCGGCAACCTGCGTTATTTCGGTATTCGCGTTGGCAAGCTGCGGCGAGGATAATTATACGGAAACGCCTTTGACCGGCTACGAATCCACCGATTCGAAAGCGGAGAGCAACGGCGGCTTTGCCGTGAAAAAGGACGGCTACGTCTATTTTATCAACGGTATGGAGGATACTTCCGCGAGCAACGAATACGGCGAAGTGCAAAAGGGCGCGTTGATGCGTATTGCCGAAACCGAGCTTGCAAGCGGTAATTACGCGAGTGCGGAAACGGTCGTGCCTATGCTGTTCGTGGCGCAAAACTTCTCGTCGGGTATCTATATCTACGGCGATTACGTATATTACGCAACGCCTACGACGGACAAGAATATGCAGGGCGACGTGGAAAGCTCGTGGATCGATTTCAAGCGCGCGAAGCTGGACGGCTCGGAAACGATGAAGAGCTACTATTTCCGTTTGGAGAACAACGCTTCCGCCTATCGTTTCGTCGAGGAGGACGGCGTGGTGTACTGCTTGTACGAGGATACGGACGATAGCGGCACGGCGCAGCTCGTTTCCTTTAACACCGTTTCCAAAGCGCACACGGTGCTCGTAAAGGGCGCGAAATCGAGCTTTTTCTACGATACCAAGGATCTGACGAACGGCGACGTATATTATACGATGGCGGTGAATAAGGATATAGACACCGATTATTCCTCCACCCTCGATTACGATCAGCTCTACTGCGTAAACGCGGCGGCTACGGCGACCGTGGACGCTTCGAAGGCGGCGTACACCACCTCGTATGGCAAGACGTACGATTTCGACGAAGCGTATTTGGAGAAAAAAAATAAGGAATTTAAGGACAACGAGGACAACGACGGCGAGGACGCGCCCTACGATTTGGACGATTATACGACCTATCCGTACGTGAACCTCGGCGAGCTCGTTTTAGACGGCGTGGGCAGGTTTGACGAAAAGACGGAGTTCAACTTCGATACGACCACGCAGCCTTTGTCGGTAGGCGGCTATAACTATACGATCACCGGCTATCAAAACGGCGGCGTATACTTCACGAGAACGGAGCTTCCCGCGACCGAGTCGGCTACGGAAAACGCGAAATTGTATTATTTGGCGGACGCGACGAAAGACGCGGAGGGCTGGAACGCGATCGGCGGCAACGCTTCGCCCGTCGTCGTGGCGAACGACACGACCAACGCTTCCGCTACGGCGATCTTCACCGTGAAAGAGGGGGTACATTCTTACTATTATATCGCCAACGGCGCGCTGTATAAGCAAAGCGGCAACGAAAAGCTTACGCTCGTGAATACGGGACTTACGGAAGCGACCTTGTTGCAGCTTTCCGAGGACGGGAAATATTTGTATTTCTACGCTACGGGCACGAACGGTAAGAGCCTTTCGAGGATCAACGCCGTAGGCACGCAGGAAAATTACGATCTCGCGATCTTGGGCGTGGAAACGGACGAATATCAAGAGAGGGACGAATATAGAGCGCAGACCCTTTCCTACGTGGATTGGAACGATTCGTGGTACAAGCCCGAATTTTTCGGGGATACGGTGCTCTACTCGGGCGCGCAAAGCTTCGGGGACGTTTCCTACAACTATATCTACGCGGCGAAGTTCGGTACGACGGAGAGCGTAAAGGCGCAAAATAACGGTTATCAGGCGGTGAAGGAGTATATCGACGAGTTCACCGACGACGGCGACCTGCAAAACGCGATGACCTACTATTTCCGTACGGGCAAGACGACGGCGTACGACGCGGTGAAAGCGGACGTGTACGACGAGGATCAGCAGGCGGAGTTCACGACTTTCGTGAATAAGTTTGCAGGCGACGCGCCCGAATTTAAGCTCGAAAGCGCGTATATCGGCTTTATCGGCGCGATGAAGACGGAGGATACGGACGCGATCGACGAGGCTTGGACGGCGTTGCTCACGCCCGACGAAGAAGCGACGGAGGAAGAGGACGACGGCTTGGAGACTTGGGCGATCGTGCTCATCGTAGTAGGCAGCGTGCTCGTCGTAGCGGCGGCGGTGCTCGTTCCGCTCTTGGTGGTGCGCGCGAAGAAGAAAGCGAAAGCGCAAGAGGCGGAGGCTACCGTAAACGCGTACAAGCGTAAGAAGATCGATACGACGGACGATAAGTCTATCGACGTGTATGCGGACGAGGAAGAAGCTGCGGAAGAAACCGTGGAAGAAGCTACGGAAGAAGCGCAAGCGGAGACTGTCGAAGAAGCGCAAGAAGAAGCGGAAAAAGACGAATAAAGTAGATACGGGTCGTTCTCCGAATGGGAGGACGACCCGTTTTTTTGAAAAAAGAAAAAATTTTTGCAAAAATATTAAAAAACCGTGCAAAAACGGTTTACAAAATCGGTAAATCTTAATATAATATAGCAAAATCACGGCACAGCCGAAAAAAACGAGGGAAAAGAAGATATGGCAAGATACGTTATATGTCCGAGATGCGAGCTGAATTTCATCGACGCGGACGAACAGGAATTTTGCGACGTTTGCGTGAAGGAGCTTAGCGGCGAAAAGACGTTCGCGGACGATTTCGAAGCGGAGGAGGCGACGGAAGAAACGGAGCTTTGCCCCGTATGCGGCGAAAACTATATGCAATACGGCGAAAAGATGTGCGAGGAGTGCAAAAAGAAGGCGCAGTACGAGGAGGAAGAGCTGGAAGAGGACGAGGATAAGGAGGACGCTTCGTGGCGCAGCTTCCTCGACGATGACGACGAGGAGCTCGATCTCGGTATCCCCGATTCCGAATTCGAGGACGAACTCTAAGAAGAAGAGGAGTAAGAGGAGGAAGAGGTCGAGTAGGAAGAGGACTTCGAATACGTTACCGACGACGAATACTACGATATGGACGACGAC